>JAPOLP010000014.1 GCA_029977045.1 Planctomycetota bacterium | reverse complement strand
GAGGCTCCGACGTTTCTACTCGGCACCGGCCCGGCAGGCAATCTGTATTCGAGCGTTCGTGACCTCTCGAAGTTTCTGACCTGCCTGTTCGACGAGGGCCGCACTGCCGACGGGCAGATCCTCAAACCGGAAACGCTGCGGCAGATGCTGACGCCGATCAAGGACAGCGACGGCAAGCCGCAGAGCTTCGGGCTCGGCTTCCACATTCAGGATCTCGACGGCCACACGAAGATCGGCCACGGCGGCGCGGTCTACGGCTTCTCGACGCAGCTTGAAGCTCTGCCCGAACGACGACTGGGAGTCGCTGCCGCCGCATCGCTCGACGGCACGAACGGAGTCGTCGGGCGGCTTGCCGATTATGCGCTGCGGCTGCTGCTCGCCACTCAGGACGACAAGCCTCTGCCGACTTACCGCATGACCGGACCGGTCCCGCCCGAGCGGGCTCGCGAACTGGTCGGCGCGTATCGCGAGGTTGGCGGTTCGCGCACGGCGGAGATCAACGAGCTGAACGGCGACGTCTTTCTGCATCGCGGCACGTTTCGTTACGACCTGCGAGCGGCAGCCGATAACGGTTCGCTGATCACTGACGACGCCGTCGGCTTCGGACTGTCTGTCGAACCGCAGGCCGACAATCGGCTGAAGATCGACGACGCCGTCTTCGAACGATCGCCCGACGAACCGCCTGCCGACATCCCGGATCGCTGGAAGGGCCTGATCGGTGAGTACGGCTGGGATCACAACGTGCTCTACATCCTGGAAAAGGACGGCCAGCTTCATGCGTTGATCGAGTGGTTTTACGACTACCCGCTGAAGGAAGTCAGCGAGAACGTCTTCGAGTTCCCCGACTACGGCCTCTATCACGGCGAGGGTCTGACGTTCTCACGCGACAAGGACGGACGAGGGACCGAAGTCGTCGCCGCCGAGGTCCGCTTCATTCGCCGCGAAGTCGGCACGAAAGACGGTGAGACGTTCCGCATCGAACCCGTCAAACCAATCGGCGACCTGCGAGCCGCCGCGCTCGCCGCTTCGCCACCACCGGAAACCGGCGACTTCCGCGACACGGACCTCGTCGAACTGACAAAGCTCGACCGGACGATCAAGCTCGATATCCGCTACGCGACGACGAACAACTTCACCGGAGCCGTCTTCTACCAGCAGCCGCGAGCCTTCATGCAGCGCCCCGCCGCTGAGGCCGTCGTCAGTGCTCACCGCCGTCTGCAGCAGCGAGGGCTTGGCCTGCTGATTCACGATGCCTACCGCCCGTGGCACGTCACGAAGATGTTCTGGGACGCGACTCCGGACGAGTTCAAGGACTTCGTGGCGAACCCGGCCAACGGCTCCCGCCACAACCGAGGCTGCGCCGTCGACCTGACGCTCTACGACCGCCAGACCGGCCAACCCATCAAGATGGTCGCCGGCTACGACGAATTCTCCCCGCGCTCCTTCCCGCTCTATCCCGGCGGCACCTCGAGACAACGCTGGTACCGCGACCTGCTCCGCCGCACGCTGCAGCAGTCCGCCTTCACCGTCTACGAATACGAATGGTGGCACTTCGACTTCCGCGACTGGAAGCAGTACCGAATCGGGAATCTGACGTTCGAGGGGATCGAGCGGTGAGTCTTCTGCACGGCACCCGATTTGCTTTGCCCGTGGAGAGGACAATTCAACTTCCTCTGACGCGGGAGCGGGATAATGCAACTCTCTGATATTGCGGCGCGTGAGGTGATTGACGTTCGGCCTTCCGACACGACGGATACGGCCATCTCGCTGATGGAAGAGCACGGGATTCATCATCTGCCCGTGGTCGAGGACGGAAAGCCGGTCGGCATTGTCTCCGACCGGGATCTGCTGGAATCCGTGGGCTGGATGCTCAGCGTGGACCGTACGGACCAGCACGACGGGCGGCTGGTGGGGCCTCGGTTTGTGTCCGATGTCATGTCCAGCCCCGTGCATACTCTGCGGCCCGATCAGACGATTACGGACGCCGCTCACCTGATGCTGCAGGAAGGGATTGGAGCCGTCGTGCTGGTCGCCGATGACAAGGTCGTCGGACTGGTGGCCGAGTCGGACGTGCTGCACTGCTTTGTGGACGGGAATGCACACTTCAGCTCGTCCCGCTGGCGATTCCACAAGGTCATCGATCACATGGCCGCGAATGTCTTCTCGCTGGAACCGGGCGACCCGATCGTTCGAGCAACCCGGCTGATGAAGGAAAAACACCTGCGGCACGTTCCGCTGGTCGACGGCGACGCTCTGATCGGCATGGTCTCCGACCGCGACATCCGCCAGGCCGCCTTCCGCGAACACGTCCGCTGGCTGAACGACGAGGATGGTTCGGAACGCGTGCGGACGAACCTGCGGGACGTCATGTCCAAACGCCCGCTGCGAGTCTTCACAACGGACACGCTCGCCGATGTCGCCTCGCGCATGATCGAAGCGCGAATCGGCGCGCTCCCGGTCGTCAACGATGGCCACATGTGCGGAATCATCACAGAGTCCGACCTGCTGCGAGCGTTTCTTCACGGCGACGATTGACGCCGAACGTCGCAATCCTCGGAAGCGAAAGTCGCGTAGACTTTCGGTGGATCGCAGCCTGCCGAAACTCTGCGCGAGTTTCGCTACAGCAGACGCGAGTGCATTCAAACAACCGGGAGCGATCGGGCTGTAACCAGGCCGTCGTCAGTTGGCCTGCCACTGCGTGTTGGCCAGCGTTCCAGCGTGCTCGGACGAAACGCTGTCTGCCGTTGTCGCTCCCGAGCCTTCGTCGAACTGGTAGAGCACCAGCGTTTCCGGTCTGACTTCAAGCCGGTTCGGAACAGAGAACGACGCGGAATAAACCACGTCGTACGAAATCCGGAGAGCGTCGATTCGACCGTTGAAGAAGCGGTCGTTCTGGTCACGGGGAAGCAGCTCCGGTCGGACGCCGCCGATGTAGAGGCCGCCGTCGGTTTCGGGCAGTTCAAATCCCATCGCGCGGGTTTCTGCCCGTTCACCGTTGATGAAGAGGCTCAATTCGTTGCCGTCCCACTGTCCGGCCACGTGGTATGTTCGCCCGGTCTGAGCGCGGACTTCCGATCGAATCAGTCGAGGCATGGGGCCATCAAGCCGCCCGACACCAAAGCGGCCATCGTCAGTCAGAAACAGTGCCATCCAGTCCGGCCCGAGCCACGAAATCATGTTCGATGTCCGAAATTGGTCGACCTCGCAGATCACTTCCAGCGTGACCGGCTTTGTCGGATCAGGAACCAGCGTCGGCACCGCGACGTAGCTCGACTGGCCATCGAACTTCAAGGAGTAGCCACGCGACGAATCAGCCGGTTGGCTTGTTCCAGCGCTTGATTGTTCCGAGGTCTCGCGAGGAAACAGAAGTGGCCACAGTCTGCTTGCGAAGACGACAACAACAATCAGTCCGGCGGCGGCTTTCACCCACCGACCGCTGGGCGTGGCAGAGGAATGAGTACTGTGGGCCGGCTGTGCTACCGGGCGGTCGTCGAGGTCGTGGCTTTCTGTGGCAGCGGCAGTTCCTGCCGCGGCCTCGCCTGGAACCACTGAGGTTGTTTGACCCGCAGTCTGCGGCGGCGACTGAAGTCCGGTGCCGGAAGACTCTTCGCCAGACGAGAACTTTCCCGCCAGCATTGCTTCCAGCGCGGCGACGACCTCGGTCATGGACGCAAACCGGTCGCCAGCCTGTTTCGCGACCATCCGGCGAAAGAGCTTGTCCAGTTCCGGCGGGATGGGCTGGTCGGCTGAGTTGCTCAGCGACGGAATCGGATCGCTGGCGTGAGCGAAAATTGTGTCGACGACTGTCTCGCCGCTGTAGGCCGGCCTGCCGGTCAGCAAGAAGAACAGCGTGCAGCCCAGGCTGTAGATGTCCGACCGGGCGTCGGCGTTCTTTGTATTGCGAGCCTGCTCGGGCGACATGTACGCCGCCGTGCCCATCACCATGCCGGTCGACGTGAGATCGGTCGCCTCGGCATCAGTACCGTCGGCGGCGATCCGGGCGAGGCCCATGTCGAGAATTCTGACTGTGCCGTCGGAGTCGCACAGCAGGTTCGCCGGCTTGATGTCGCGATGAATGATCCCGCGAGCGTGCGCGTACTCCAGTCCGCGAGCCGCCTGCAGAATCACATCAACCGCTTCCGGAACTGGCAGCGGTCCGTCGCGACGGACCATCGCGTTCAGATCGTCCCCGTCGATGAACTCGGTGATCAGGCAGTAAAGCCCGTCCTCTTCGCGAGCGTCGTACGCGGCCACGATGTTCGGGTGCGAGAGCTTCGCTGCCGCGCGCACCTCGCGTTCAAACCGCTGCTTCAGAACCGGGTCACGGCTGATCTCCGGACGGAGCACCTTGAGCGCCACCATCCGATCCATCCGCCGATGCACGGCCCGGTAAACCGCTCCCATGCCGCCGCGACCGATCACGTCTTGCAGGTCGTAGTCTCCGATCCGCTCGGGCATGTCGGACATTGAGTTCGACTCGACAACTGGCCGCACCGCCGTGCTGATCGCCGACTCTTCGGAACCGCCGAGCACAACTGTGGCTCCACCGAGTTGCTCGCGCAGCCACGCGGGATCAGTTTCCGGAAACCGCAGCTGCAGTTCGTCGAGGTCGCAGGCGTCACCGTTCTTCTGCCGGTAAGCGATCTCGACCGGCAGCAGTTCTTCGATGGCCGACGACTGAAACTGTGAGTCGACTTCGGACAGCCACTTCTCGATTCGCGGCGTCCGCTCCGGAGCGGCCTGGCACGCGGCCTCGAACTGGTTGCACAGGCGGTTGACCAGCAGCAGCACGTCCTCGGGAAGTGAATCGAAGCTGCTGCCGCTCATGTGTCCGCGTTCTCCCAGAGTCGTCGAATGAGCGTCACTTTTCGTTCGACGGTCCGTTTGACGCAACCCAGATCGGCGGCAATTTCCGCCGCCGACTCACCCTGCATCCGCCGCACGGCGATGAGCTTCAGCTCGGGATCGTCGGCCTCGTCGAGCCGATGCATCAGCCGCTCGAACAGCTCAGCAAACTCACCCGCCAGCTCCGGCGTCGGCTCGGTACTGAGCAGCTCGCTGATTTCGACCGCCTCGCCCCGCTGTCCCGCGTCACCATCCGGACCTCTGGCTCCGCCGCGCTTCTGCCGGTTCTCATGGCGAATCAGATCGACAGACTTGTTCGCCGTGATCGCGACCAGCAACGGCCACAGGCTGTCACGATCCATGAGCTGCGGAAACCGCCCGTTCTGAGCCCCCAGACAGAAACTCTTGAACGCGCTCAGCGCAACATCCTCTTCATCCGCCACCCCGCGCCGCGCCGACTCCAGCCGCGTCCGAGCCAGCCGCCCGAAATACAGCTCCCACAACCGCTGAGCCGCCGACTCATTCCCCAGCCGAAGCTGCTCAATCCAGATCGTAACCGTCTGCTCGGGCTTCACGGACTCAGGTTTCCTGCTGGGAGTTGGAAAACGACTGGCCAATCGGTCGATCGTGCAAGACCCGCTGATGATAGCTCGATCAGCGTCTCGTCGAACCAGCGATCAGAGATTCTCATAACGCGAATTCGATCTTCGATCGTCGGCCAATTTCACAATCTCAGATTTCTGTGTCGCATCTCGGCGTGGATGGCGAGTTGCGTGTGTTCGGGCAGTTTTCACTCTGAGCACACGAGGTATCGCCATGTTGATTCGCACGCTCTTTGGTCGTTCGTTGCGTCGTCGTCGGAATGGTCAGCGAGGTTCGTTTGCCGTGACGGGCTGCGAGGTCCTGCAGGTTCGGGAGATGCTGACGGCGGATCCGCTGGCGGAGATTGTTTCACTCAGCGACGAGTTTGACGATCCGAACTCGATCGCCGACTGGCAGCGGATCAATCAGGTTGAAGGCTGGAACGCGGACCAGTTGCAGCAGTGGAACATCGATCAGACGCAGCCGGGGCGGATGGTCATGCAGCCGCACACGGTCGTCTGGTACGAGAACTGGCGAGGGCCGATGGTCTTCAAGGAAGTCGCAGGCGACTTCGTCTTCACGACCGAAGTTCACATCGGCGACCGCGACGATCTGGGCGTCAGCGACGCGGACGATATTCCGAACGAAGCCGCGTATTCGCTGGGCGGCCTGATGATCCGCACGCCGCGCGACATCACCAATCCCGCCGTCGACTGGCAGCCGGGCAGCCAGCTCGACGACGGCACGAACAACGGTGAGAACTACGTCTTCCTGTCATTGGGGCACGGCGTCGACGGGCAGTTCTCGTTCGAGGTCAAGACGACGCGCAACAGCAGTTCGCAGCTTGAGCTGACCCCGCTGGGAGCGACGGCGAACACGGCAACTCTGCGGATCGCGCGGATCGGCAGTTCGGTCATCACGCTGTACCGCCTGCCCGGCCAGGACTGGACGGTGCATCGCCGCTTCGACCGGCCGGACATGCCCGAGACGCTGCAGCTCGGGATGGTGACCTACTCGGACTGGAACAAGGCCAGCGACTTCGACCCGTTCCTGCACAACTCGACTGTCCTGCAGCCAGGTATCGCCGACCCGACTCCCGCCGAACCGTTCAATCCCGATCTGGTCGCTGGCTTCGAGTACGCTCACTTCGCCCGGCCTGACGTTCCGACCGAACTCGCTGGCGTCGATCTGGTCAACGCAGCCAGCGACGAACAACTGCTGAGCTTCCTCGGCGACGCACCCGTCGTTGACCCTGATCCAGATCCGCAGGAACCAGTCGTCATCGGCGATCAGTTGATGAGCCGTGCCGACGGTCTGCTTGAGATCGAACTGCCAGGCCAGATCGACGGGCAGCCTGCCGACTACGACGCAGTGATCATCGAGAACGTCGCTGCCGCTCTAAACGCCGAGCACGGGTTGTACGTCTTCAGCAACGACTTCGCTCTGAACTGGGGCGGCCACAATGAGAAGTGGCTGCAGGGCGACGACAACTACTTCTACCTGCTACCAGGCGGCGAGGTCTTCGAATGGGGCGGCAGCTTCGAGAGCAGCACGCCGCTGGCCACGCTCGGGCAGTCGTATTACGACAACCCGGCTCTGCTGGCGAACGCGGAACCGCTCGACGCCACCGTCATGCTCGGCGAATCAGGTTCGGGACAGACACTGACAATCGACCCGGCAGGCTCATTTGTCGGCAGCTTCCACGTCCGCCTGACAACGACGTTCGGCGGCGAGGTAACTGACGAAGTCTTCGCGGTCACCATCGCGAATCAGACTCCTGTGATCGCAGCACTTCCCAACGCGGCGCTGCTCGTCGGCGAATCGGCTGCCATCGACCTGTCGGCTTCCGACGCGGACGGCGACTCGCTGAGCTTCGAGGTGCGAGTGATCGGATCGCTGGCGTCGCAGGTCATGGCCGAGCATCACCTGCACGAGGCTTCCGGTGTCGACAATTTCGCTCTCAACTGGGGCGGCCAGAACGAGAAGTGGCTGCAGGGCGACATGGGCTGGTACTTCCTGCTGCCGGACGGCTCGCTGAACCAGTGGGGCGGCAGCTTTGAATCGAGCACCCTCGTCGCGCAGTTCTCAGCGATCGAGTACGACAATCCTGGCCGGCTGATTTCCGCGACGGCTCCCGACGTCGAAGCCAGCCTTGTCGACGGCCAGATTCTGCTCACCACCGGCAGTCAGGCCGGCTCGTTTCAGATCGAAGTTACAGCTTCCGACGGAGCCGACTCGGCAACGACTGTACTCAATCTCGAAGTGACAAATACCGAGCCGACTTTGAACATCGGCGATCAGGTTGCCGTGGCCGGAGTACCGTTGCTGATCGGCCTGCCGACGGTCGACGCGGACGGCCACAACATCGAGTACACCGTCGAGGTGATTGGCGACGAACTGTCGGCCCTTGATGCCGAACACGGTTTCTGGTCCGACGGTGAATACTTCACAAACTACCTCGGCCAGAACGAACGCTGGATCCGCGACGTCGACAACGCCTGGCACTATCTGCTTCCCAGCGGCGGCCTCTACCGTTGGGAAGGCAGCTTCGCGACAAGCACCTTGATCGCCGAACTTGGCAGCAGCGTCTACGACAACCCGTCGCTGCTGACCGACCCGGAACCCGCCGCCGTCATCGCGACGGTCGAAAACGGCGTCCTGACGATCTCCGCCGCAGCGGGCTACAGCGGCACTGTGCAGATCCGTCTGATCGCCAGCGACGGTTTCGCGAGCGTCGAGTCGACGTTTCAGGTTGCGGTGATCACCGACGAAGACGTCGATGCAGCGTTCAGCGATCTGAGCGACGAAGAATTGTCAGCAGTCTGATCGGGACGTCGTTTCGAATGCTGACGGTTCCAAGTAAAGCTGACCCGAGATGAGGGAGAGTATTCCGCGTTTAAGCCCAAAGGGCTGGCTCTATGCCAGCCCTGGGCGTAGCCCAGGGACAGCGATCATTACACCCAGCGGGGCGACGCTGACGTCAATGACGTTGGGGCCGTCCCGCTGGGGCTGTGGTTTTGTTGGGAATCGTTTCCCAGGGCTGCGCCCTGGGCTGACATCGGGCCGGCCCGTTGGGCCTGAAATGACCCGACAATCCCACGCGATGGCGGTCGGCCTTGTAACGAGACTCGTTCTCCTGGCGGCATCCACATTGGAACGTCAGTTCCCGGCTGGCTCGCGTTTCGCTGGGCAGGCGGCTTTACTGTGCTGGCTCGATCGGCGACGAAGGCCATTCGTCGCCGGAGCATTCCACTCCGCCACGCCGCCAATTTCAGGAGACAGCCTGATGCGACTTTTTCTGTCGACTCTGATCCTTGCCACCGTTGTCAGCCTTCAGCAGCCAGCGACTGCAGCAAAACCAACCGGCAAGGAGTACGTCTATAAGACCGTCGGTGATCGCGGGCTGCGGTTGTACGTGACGAAGCCCGATGGCTGGAAAGCCTCGGACACGCGATCGGCGATTGTGTTCTTTCATGGCGGTGGGTGGGTCGGCGGGAGTCCGGGGCAGTTCACTGAGCACAGTAAGTATCTGGCGTCGCGCGGGATGGTCTGTTTTCAGGTCGAGTACCGGCTGCTCGACAAGAAGGCGAGCGATCCGCCGACGAACTGCTGCCACGATGCGAAGTCCGCGATGCGCTGGGTTCGCAGCCGAGTGAAAGAGTTCGGCATCGATCCCGATCGGATCGCGTCCGGAGGTGGCTCAGCCGGTGGGCATCTCGCTGCGTTTGTCGGAACTGTCGACGGCACGGACGATCCGCAGGACGACCTGAAGGTCTCCGCAAAGTCCAACGCGATGTGCCTGTTCAACCCGGTGTACGACAACGGCCCCGGAGCCTGGGGCACGAATCGCGTCGGCGATCGCTTCAAAGAGTTCTCGCCCTTCCACAACGTGACGAAAGACGACCCGCCGGCCATCGTGTTTCTCGGATCGAACGACGCCCTCGTTCCGGTCAAGACGGCATACGACTTCCAGGCGAAGCAAAAGGCCGTCGGCCAGAAGTCGGAAGTTCTGATCTTTGAGGGTATGCCGCACGGCTTCTTCAATCACGGCAAGTACGACAATAAGCCGTACTACGAAACCGTCGTCGCCATGGACCGCTTCCTCGCCGGCCTCGGCTGGCTGCATGGCGAGCCGACTCTGTCGCGTCCTTGACGCTGGCCGTTGGGCGGGTGCAGACTGGCCGCAGTTACAGAGATTGAATCTGTCAAAATGTGATTGCGAGGCCGTCCGATGCGTTTGAACTTCTGGCTGAAATCGTTCATCTCCCGCCGCGGCCCATCTTTCCGCAGTCGGATTCGATCCCGTCGCCGCTCAGCGCTGCGAGGATCCGTCGGGTCTCTGTACGGACCAATCAGCAGCGCTGCCGAGTGTCTCGAAGACCGAGCGCTGCTGACGTCGTCGATTTCGTTCCTTGGCGGCACGCTGACGATCGACGTTGGAGCCGACGGCGAGCAGACAACGCTGTCCGTCTCCGGCGGAACCGATCTGAGCATCGCGTCATCCGACGCCGGCGGAACCTCTGCCGATGCCGCTGCGCAGGCACTCGGCTTTGCCGCGACGACTGCTGCCGACGAGGCCAGCACGGGAAGCCTCAACGGAGGCTCGCCGGTCACTCAGATCGTCATCAACGGGGCCTCGGGCACGCAGACAATCGTGCTCGGCGACGGAGCCTTTCCGGCACTGACCACCGGCGGCAGTTCGGACGTCGAACTGATCACGGTTACCGGCGACGTCACGGTCGGCAACAACGACCTGCAACTGCTCGCCACGCAGACTGTCTCGCTCACTTCAGGTGCAGGCATCTCGACTGTCGACGGCAACGTCACGCTGGAAGCCAACACAGCCGGAACAACCAACGTTGACTCGATCGGCATCTCACTGAGCAACGCGACGATCTCAACATCCGGCACCGGCAACATCTCGCTGAATGGTCGCGGCGGTGATGGAACTGAATTCGGCAACCGTGGCGTTCTTATCGAGAAAGTATCGATCGTTGAGTCGAATGCGACCAACGTAAGCGCCGGAGTCATCATGATCGACGGGACCGGAGGAGCTGGTACTGGGAATCTTGACGGAATCCGATTGATCGATGCTGGAACAGCCGTGTCATCAGCGATGGGTTCTATCTCGCTGAATGGAACTGGTGGAAACGGAACCGGAGCTTTCAACGTCGGTATTTACATGCTTGATGGCGCCAGAGTGGTGTCGACAGCTACGGGAAATTCAGCAGGGACAGTCACGCTGACCGGAATTGGCGGAACCGGAAACAGTACGGAACGCGGCATCTTTTTCACCGACACAGATACGGGAGTCTTTTCGGTCGACGCGGATATCCAGCTGGACGGCCAGGGCGGAACAGGCACGTTGCGATACAGCGACGGTGTTTACATGCAGACACGTGCCCGCGTTGAAGCGACGGGGACTGGCTCAATCACAATTCAAGGCACAGGTGGCCAGGGTATTGGTGACACAATTGGGATCGACATCGCTAACCCTCGATCGACGATTGCCACCAACTCTGGAAACATCACTGTGATAGGAACTGGAGGTGGGAACCGAGGACAATTGGCATTCAAGCTCGGAACATTCGCCTTCATTGAATCGGCCAGCGGTGACATTCAGCTGGAAGCAAGAAGTGCCGCAGGATCGTATGGGATCATTGACGTTCTGGCTGATGCTGAAATCACAACGCCAAATGGACGCGTCGAGGTTCTTGCTGATCACGACATCCATCTGTCTCCGACAGCGCGTATCTCATCTGGAAGCGACATCGGCCTCTCCACGGGGCAAGCAAATACCGGATCGTTCGGGCAGTCGTTGATTCAAGGAGATGTGATTGCATCAACGTCAATATTGATCGATGGAGGTGATGGCAACGACGCGATTCAAATCAGCTCCTCGTCAGTAAATGGCACATTGCGAGTGACATCGGGACTGGGGAACGATGCCATCGATGCATCTACGCTTCAGACCAGCATTACTATCGAAGGAGAAGGCGGCGACGATTCGCTGACCGGGTCGGCGTTTGATGACGTGCTCAAGGGCGAGGACGGCAACGACACGCTGGTTGGACTCGGCGGGCTTGACCGTCTGACGGGCGGAGCTGGAACGGACAGCTTTGAGAACGTTGCCCGGCCGCTGGTTGTCGATACGGCGGCGGATGTAGATGACGGCGACTATTCGGCTGGAAACCTGTCGTTGCGGGAGGCTGTGCGGCTGGCGAATGAGTCGGTGGATCTTGACGAGACAATCTCGTTTGACGCAGCACTTAACGGGATGTCGCTTTCTTTGACCGGTGGCGAGTTGCCGGTAATCAATCCGGTCATCATCAACGGGCCGGGGGCGGGGCTGCTGACGATTGATGCCGGTGATCTCTCGCGAGTGTTCAATGTCGACGACGGAAACTCCGGGACGTCGTTCGTTGTCTCAATTTCCGGGCTCACGCTGACTCGGGGGATGACGGCAGGCAACGGCGGTGCCATCGTCAACAGCGAAGAACTGACGGTGACGGACCTCACGATCACCAGCAGTTCGGCCATGTACGGCGGTGGGATCTATAACGATGGCGATCTGACCGTGGTCGGCAGCACGCTCAGCGGGAACAGTGCTGAATCCGGTGGTGGCATCCTCGACGAACAGGCCACGCTGACTGTCACAACGTCGACGATCGCGGACAACGTCGCGACGTTCCAGGGCGCCGGCATTCGTCTGGGCCGCAGCACCGCGACGATCACTGACAGCTCCATCCTGCGTAACACCGGCTCGGGAGAAGGCGGTGGGATCGCCAGTTATCAGAGCAACCTGACGGTCAGTAACTCGACCATCTTTGGCAACGAATCGCGGGGCGACGGCGGGGGCATTTTCGAGGGCAGCGGTGGTGCGGCGACGGTTGTTCAGAGCACGATCAGTGGTAACCGGTCGGGCGTCGACAATGTCGGACTGACTCTGACCGGCGGCGCGCTGGCTCCCAGCTATGAACTGGCGACGCTGGCGATCAAGAACTCGGTGGATGTGGCCGCAGACAGCAGCGGCTCGGTCACATTTACTGACAAGCGTGGTTCGTCGACCGACGGCACTGACGCGTTTCTGGGTGGCAGTCTCTTCGTACAGTTTGTTGAGAACAGTACCAACTCGGACACCTTCGTGTCGCATATCTCCATCGCTCCAAACAGTGACATCACGGTTGCCATCGAACTGGAAGACGGAACAAGCGGCGATGGCATTTCGAGCTTCGCGGAAATCCTGGCGGCAATCGCTGCGAACTCCGGGGCCAACTCGCGGCTTTCCGTTTCTGACAACGCTTCCGCCGGCGGATTCACCGCTGGAGTGGCGCAGCAATTAAGCGGTGGCGTTAACGGCGAACGAGTAACGCTGACTGATCGTCGAGCGACTTCCTCCGAGGGTTCGTTCGCCACACTCGGCGGGACACTGTCAATCGACCTTAACTCGGCTGGTGCGACAAGTGCCTCTGCGATGACTGACGGCAGTGGCAATATCACAGTAACAGTCGACATGGCCGACGGAGCGACGCTGCAGGACGTTGTGGACGCGATCCTTGCAGACGTGTCGATGGGCGGCGCTGCCGAGTTCATCGCGATCAACACGGCAGACATTGGGACGGGCACGACGCTGGTTTCTGACACGGGTGGCCCGCAGCTTTTCAATGATGGTTACGACGGTCTGAACAGCTTGGTGTCCTTTACTGACATTCGCCAGAACACGGGCATCGGCACGATTCGCGTCGACTTCAACAACGCTGGAGCGAATCAGTCACTGGCCGTCAGCCTGGTCAGTTCGGGCAACAATCACGATATCACGGTGAGTCTGGCGACCGATTCCGACGGCAACGTCACGTCGACCGCCGCTGATGTCGCCGCAGCCATCAACGCTCATTACCCAACCAGCAACCTGGTCCGAGCCGAAGCCTCTGGCGATGGCTCTGAACTGGTCGCCGACAGCGGCGGCCTGACCAGCGGAGTTCTGTCGACGCGTTCGGGCTTCATCTTCGGTGGCGGCATCCGCAAACGGTCAGGCAGCCTGACGATTCACAACACGATCGTCGCGGGAAATTTCCGAGGTGATTACTCGGTGGCGGACGACCTGAGTGCGCCCGTCGACACGGGCTCGTTCAATCTGGTGGGGGATGCGAATACCAGCGGTGGTCTCACTGACGGCGTCAATGGCAACATCGTCGGCAGTATGGGATCGGGAGTGCTCGACCTGACTGGAGTCCTGGAACCCACACCATCAGATCACGGCGGCCCGACGGACACGTTTGGTCTGCCTGAAGGCAGCGTTGCAATCGACGCAGGTGACAACGCTCAGGCACCTTCGGCGAACGATCAGCGTGGGTCCGGCTTCGACCGCATCGCCGATGGTGACGGCGACGAAACCGCGACCGTCGATATCGGGGCCTTTGAGTATCAACCGCCGCCGCCAGCCGGACCGGCGGCCGTCACCGTGGCGACGCCCGCGAATCTGGAACTGCTGGCAGACGGTGGCGATCTGGTCCTGCGAAGCACCCTCGGCACGGAATACTTCCGCGCGCTGGAGTTAACGGTCTCACAGCTGCAGATCAATCTGAGCGACGGGCCGGACAGGCTGACGATTCTGAATGCAGACTCACCGGTCATGGTTCCCGTGAGGGTCTACTCAAACGGCGGTGACGACAACGTCGACGCGTCGCAGACAGGATCGACAGTAACGCTCGTTGGAGGCAGCGGTGACGACACGCTGGAAGGTGGATCGCGGCGGGACATCCTCAACGGTGGCGCCGGCAACGATGTGCTCCGCGGAAGCGATCAGAACGATCTGCTTCGCGGCCAGGGAGGCCGGGACTCGCTGACGGGCAATCTCGGCAGTGACACACTACTTGGCGGAGAGGGGCTCGACACAGTGATCGAAACGACGTCGGCTCAGACTGTTTATCTGCTGAATGGTAGTATGACTCTGGAGATTGGAAACACTGTCAACGAGATTGAATTTGGCGTGCTGACGGGCACAGAAGAAGACCAGTTGATTTACGCGAAGGGATTTCCCGGCGTGGTCACGATCAACGGCGCTGGTGGCAACGACACGATTGACGGGACGAATGGAGACGACGTCCTCAACGGCGGTGACGGAAACGACCTTATCGTTGGATACGGAGGGGACGACCGGATCAACGGCGGCAGTGGGAACGACAACCTCGTCGGTGGAGCGGGTGCCGACACTCTGATCGGCGGTGACGGAGACGATTACCTGCGCGGACTTGGCAGCTCCGGTGATGTTCTCAGTGGCGGCCCGGGAGCCGATCGGCTGGACGGTGGAAAAGGCAACGATCGTCTGATTGAGGAAGGCAATGCAGGCTTCATCCTGACGGACACGTCGCTGGACGATGGCACGTCGGTGGATGAGCTGATCGGCCTGGAGTCGGCGTTTCTGACGGGTGGCGATGGTGGACACCGCCTGGATGCCAGCGGATTCTCAGGCTGGGTGCGAATGACGGGAGGTCGCGGCAACGACACACTGATCGGGACAGAAATGGGCGACATTCTGTTTGGGCTGGGCGGCGACGATCGGATCGAAGGCCGTGGCGGAAATGACCGGATTCGAGGCTCAGCAGGTCGTGACCTGCTGCTCGGAGGCACTGGCAACGACCAGTTGCTCGGACAGGGCACAAGCGGCGACACGCTGCGCGGCGGAGATGGACTCGACACACTCGACGGCGGAATCGGAGTGGATCGCATCTTCGACGACGGCGTCGATGTCATCATCAACGACCCGATGGACAATGTCCTGCCAGCGTGAGTCTGCGGTCACGCTGGATTCCAGGAAGGCTCGCGAATCCTTCACTGCGTTGTCGTCAGACTCACTCCATAACCTCAACTATTGCTGACGACGGTCGAGTTGGCGACGATCCGTCTCTGTTCGACGATCCGTGCCGGCGCATGAATTGTCCGACGCTTCCTCGCGGCGGTCAGCTTCGCGGCGGTCGTCGCCTTCGCGTTTATCGATCAGCGAGAGCAGTTCGTCGGGAATGGGCAGCTCGTTGGGCATCGCGTTATTCCTCGTACGGAGCGACGACGGGCTCCGAGTAAGTCTCCGAATACACCGGCACCTGCTGCGCGTCGAAGCGCACGTCCGGGATGTACTCGCCGTGTTCTGAGTTGGCCGGCAGGTAGTACTCGGGCGGCAGCGGGTAGTCGTCCTTGAGATTGCGAATCGCGTCCGGCAGCCGCTTGACCTTCAACCGGCGAGGATCGCGCATCGCGTCGGGCAGCGAGCCTTCGCCTGACCGCGGGTAGCGTTTGAGGTTCTCGTCCAGCAGCGGCGTTGTCACGCGATAGAGTTCGGACTCTTCCCTGGCGGCCTGATTGCCAGCGTAGGGCACGACGCGAGGTACCAGTGCGACGATGATCTCGCTGCGATCGCGGACGCCGACACGCCGCTGAAACGCACGACCAATGCCCCACAGGTCGCCGATGAACGGGACCTTCGACTGCTTGTCGGTGTCGGCTTCCTGAATCAGGCCGCCGATGATGATGCCTCGTCCGTCGTTCAGAATGACGGCGGTCTCCACTTCGGTCGTCGCCTTGTCAGGCAGGCCGGTCGTGTCATTGATTTCTCCGGACGAGATTTCCGGTGAGACCGTCATGATGACCTGTCCGCTGGCGGTGATCTGCGGAGTGACGCGGAGCACGATGCCGACATCCAGAAACTGCACCTGCTGCAGCGTCGAAGTCTGCGTTGTCGTCGTCACGAAATAGCCGAGCCGTTCGCCGATCTGAATCCGGGCTTCCTGGCCGTTCAGCACGAGCACTTTCGGCGAGGCGAGCGTCTTTGCGTCGTTGGTTGTCTGCAGAGCTTCGACCAGTGACGAAAGGTCGCTGCCTTCGACGCTGAAGAGCATTCCGGTGCTGGCCATCGGATTCGCGAAGCCGGTCGTCTCCAGTTGCAGCTTGGTGTTCGCAATCTCGGCCAGATAATCGAAGTTGACGCCGTGCGTCATATTGTCGGAGAGCTTCACTTCGAGAATGTGAGCTTCGATGAGCACCTGGCGCGGCGGCTGATCAATCTGAGCGATGTACTGCTCGACGCGGCGAACGTACGCGGGCAGGTCCTCAACGACGACTGTCTCGCCGGTCTTACGTTTGTTCTTCGAGTCAGCCTCGGCGGAGAAGATGTTTCCAACGGGAGAGAGCAGTCCCTGCACAACCTTTTCGACGTCGGTCGCGGAGACGTAGTCGAGCGAGAAGACGCGGACTTCGCGACCCTGCACGTTCGGGTCGATGTGAGATTCCGACCGGATGCTCGACACGTAAATGATGTCGCTCTCCCGGTGCCACGCGCAGCCGGCGATCTTCAGGATCGAATTGAGAGCCTGCTCGACGGTCACATCGTGCAGCGTCACGGTGATCGGTGAGTTCAAATCGCTGCCCGTGACGATGTTCAAGCCCTGCTGTTCGGCGATCAGCGACAGCACGGCGTTCAGCGGAGCATCGCGGACGGACAGTGAAATCAGCTGGCCATCGACATCGAATTGCATCTCCGGTTCCGGCGCGGTGCCCCGCAACGGAACGGGAAACGCGCGGGGAGCTGGTGGCTGCAGAACTGCAGGAGATTGTTGAGCGGTTGCCGGACTCGGAAGCACGACGACGTCCACGGGAAACGTGCCCGCTGCTTGTTCGATCGTCTGTGGTTCGGAGGCCGCGGACTCTTCAACGGGCTTCGCCGGAGTTCGGCCATCGAGTCGGATGACGGGAGACGAACTGCGACGCGGAGTCACGTTCGCTCGGACTCGCGGAGCGGACTGTTCGCCGGATGTCTGTGTGACGGCAGTCTCGCGAGGTGCCGGCTCAGATCGAACCGGTTGAGTCGCGCGAGCCCACGGTGGTTCTTCGAGCTCGGTTTCGGTCGACGTCTTGGGCAACAGAGTCAATTGGCGAGACGTCGCCGAACTCGCGACCACCTCGGCAGATGCCGTCGAGACGGAACTCGAACGCGTCGGCGCAGGAGTCTCCTGTCCTGTGCTGGAGCAGCCGGCGAAAAGGCTTCCTGCCAGGAGACAGAGAGGAACAGCCCAGTTGGGCAGACGCTTGCTCAACATGTGCATCTCGATGATTCGGAGAAATTGCTGCTCACGGCGCACCGGGAGCAACACTTCTGATTCATCGGACCGTTGAGGCCGGCATCGTGGAGGCATCCGCCATCGCCGGTTGATTCGCGATAACCGTTACAGACCGTCGCGGCTGATAAGCCAGGCAGACTTTGCGGGATGTTCTGACGGCAGCGGTTACTCGGATTCCGTTGCCGCTGCGATCTCGACGCGGTCGTTGTGAATCGCGACGACCTGTAGCCGCTCATCGAGTAAGTCACCGGGGCGCACGACTTTATCGCCGATCAACGCCACTCGGTTCTGCCCGCTGCCCAGGATCGCCGAGACACGCAGATTGCCAACGCCCTCGGACAGCGCCAGCACCGTCGACTCATCAGGATTCTCCGCCGACGAGTCTGATACATTCGCGGAATCAGCCAGAGTCGCAGATTCGCCAGGCTCGGAAGCGTTACCGCGGCTCGCAACTGCACCGTCAAGAAGCCCACGAAACGGATTCGTTCTGCCGAGTTGCGCCACGTCAACGGTCACAGGCTCGCGAATCGACTGAGCAGTTACGGGTGACGGTGTCGCGGTGCCTTCGGCGGTGGTTGCAGACGCGGACTCGTCATTGATCTCTGCGGCCGCCAGAGACTTCGCTGCCGTGGGATCGGCTGTCGCCGCAGCGGACCGAGGACTCATCCGAAATGCGAGAACGGCGAACAGAACGACCGACAGCACACCGACCAGCGCAAGCTGAGCGGGCGACGCTTTCTTCCGGGATGCTGATGCGGTTTCGGTCATCTCATTTCGTCCTGATGGCGGCCTTAAATTGCCGTCGTCGATGTCTCGAACGATTGCACGTTGAAGAACAGTTCCAGAGTCAGCTCGATGCTGCACACGTTGCGGGCCGCGTCGGCGACGCCGAGTTCGAGTCGCGACACGCGGTTCATGCGCGGCATCGTCTTCAGCTGATCGAGAAACCTAATGAGGTTTTCGTACGAACCGCGTCCGCTGATGCGCACCTGGCTCGTCCCGATACTCGTTCCCGGCTGGCCTGACAGCGGTTGAAAGTTCTGCAGCGTCACGTCGGTCTGTTTCGCCGTTTCGCTCAGTAGTTCCAGAAAGTCGATTTCGCGTGCTTCGCGCGGAATTCGAGTCAGCAGGAGTTCTATCTCCGTACGCTGTCTTTCGAGGCTGACCTGCTGAGACTCGTGCTCGCTGGTCAAAGCCGTTTCGGTTTCCAGGAACCGCTGCAGTTGTGCCTGTCGTCCGGCGAGTTGTTCGGAGTCGCGTCGCGCGGAACGCAGTCCGAAGAACCACACGGCGGCGAGAACTCCAGCTACGCTCAGCAGCCCCACAGCGTTGAGCACGCGGTTCAAGCGGATCAGGTCAGGGTGTCGTGTCATGCGTCACTGCTCCTTCCTCTGGCTTGTCGCGAGTTCGGTCAGTGCTGCCGTTGATCGTTCCGGATGGGAAGCCTGATCGACGGCCAGTTGATCGCCCGTGACGTCGGCCAGCTCGTCAAGATTCCGTCGCAGTACGCAGCGCATCTGAAACGACCGACCGTCCTGGCCGCGAGCCTGCAGGCCAACGAGTTCGACTTCGTTAAACAGACCGGTGGCTTCGATGCGGCCCAGCAGCGAACTGATGGCGGCATCACTGACAGCCGACCCGGTCAGCTCGATCCGGTCATGGATCGCGATCGGTTCTGGAATTAGTGAGACATTCGCCGTTGAAGCAGGCTGACGTTTGCCGGGCTCTGTCTGAGGCGGAGCTGACTGGTTGTCGAACTGCAGCCGGTCGAGCTGCACCTGCCCGAGCAGCCCGGCGGTGCTCTGATTGATCGCCGCCAGCGTCAGCAGCGGAACGTCGGATTGCTCAAGCGATCGCAGCCAGCGAGCCTGATCGGAAAGCAGCCGCGTTTCCGTACGTGACGCGGCACTCTGTTCGGCAACGGAACGCAGCGTTGCGCACTTCTGGTCGAGCAGTTGCACCGAGCGCCGGACGTCAGCCAGTTCGGTCTGTTGCGAATTGAGCAGGGTGCCGCCGAGTACCGCAGCGGTTCCGCACACGACGGTCCACCGACGAAGTTGCCAGACCAGCAACTGCCGTTTGCGAAGCGTCAGCGGGATCAGATTCAGATGGCGTTTCATAATTCCCAGGCCAGTGCGGATAGGGCAGCAGCGTGTGCAAAGACCGGAGCTGGAAGCAAAGACGAATCGGCCAGACAGTCGCGGCCCGTCGGCAGGTTCCATGACCGCGCGGGGATGTCTGTCTG
>JAPOLP010000378.1 GCA_029977045.1 Planctomycetota bacterium | reverse complement strand
TCTCATCGACCTCGACACGCTTACGCTCCGCCGCTGGACCTTCGGAGATTTCGCCCGCCAGCGAACCATCGGCAAAAGCTGGTACTGGGACATGGCCGGCTCGGACATTGCGGTTGGACTGGGAGCGACAAACGACGATTCGCCTCAGTCCAACTATGCGCTCGTCCGATCGGATGTCGCGGAAGAGAAGATACTGGATGAACTCATCCATCCGGTCCGTCGGCTCGATATGGGTGGATGGCTGAAGGATTACAGCTTGTACAAAGACGGAGTTCGCCTGCGGTACGCGTTGACGTTTGAAGTGGAAGGCAAGGAACACTCTGTCGAAGTCGGCGAAAGGATTCTTCCCTTACCTGCACGCAGCGATGGGTGGTCAGGTTTGACTCGCGAGGTGACGCCGTATCGGATGCCGCCGGGTTATTCGCTTGTCGTACTGAGCCATGCGAAGAAGGCCGTTCTGGGAGAACCTCTGCTCTTCACTAGAGATATGCAAACATCGGAAGTGTTGCGGGTGCCGGGTGACAACTTGCAAGGAGTTCAACATCAAAGAGCCTTTCGGCTAGACAGTCGACAACGCCCTGCACGAACGTGGCTGCACTACGCGGCGAAGCTGGATCGTCCACCGCTCTCCGTCACTCTCAAGGCTGCCGGTGACTCGCCGCAGAATGAGATCAAATCGGCTCCTGGCTTCGACGGCGTGCAGTTGCCGATCAACACGAAGATCATGCCGACGGCAATGACGGTTCTCGACGATGGACGGCTGGCGTTCACCTCGCTGCAGGGGCATGTTTACACGGCGAAGGATTCCGACGGAGATGGGGTCGAAGACTCACTGACGCTGGTTGAGGACGGGCTCGCGGCTCCTTACGGAATTATTGAGGACGGTGACAGTCTGATCGTTGCGCACAAGCCGGAACTGCTGCGGCTTCGCGATGCTAACGGCGATGGCCGGGCGGATGAGCGGTCGGTCTTCTCGACTGGCTGGGGGTACAACGACAACTACCACGACTGGACGTGCGGCATCGTTCGCGATCAGGCCGGCAACCTTTACGTCGGTCTGGGTGGCGACTACGCCCAGCGCGACCGACCGAAAGAGCAGGCTCGCTGGCGAGGCAAGGTGCTGAAGATTGCTCCCGACGGAACGCCTTCGCCCTTCTCGCACGCGTTTCGTTATCCAACAGGGCTGGCGATTGACTCAAAGGGTCGGCTGTTCGCGACGGACAATCAGGGCGTGCAGAACACGTTCAACGAACTTAACCACCTGCGGCAGGACGTCCACTTTGGAGTCCCGAAACGCTACGAAGAAGACCTGAAAGTCGACGCTCAGCCGCCGGCGGTGCAGATTCCGCATCCGTGGACGCGCAGCATCAACGGCATCGCGGTGTTGCCGGACGACTTCCCGATCCAAGAGTTCGCCGGGCACATAATCGGGGCCGAGTACAACGGCAAGCACCTGATCCGCTTAACGTATCACGAAGTCGACGGCCAGCTTCAGGGCGCGACGTACTTCCTGACAAAGCCCGAGTTCCCGGACGCCGATGCCAACTTCCTCGGCCCGATCTGTGTAACCGTCGGCCCGAACGGTGAGATCTACGTCGGCAGCATCCACGACAGCGGCTGGCTGGGCGGCCTGAACACGGGCAGCATCGTCAAGCTGACCGCCAACGGGAAACTGCCCGCAGGCATCCGCGAAATCCAGGCAACGCCGACCGGCTTTGAGATCTCGTTCACTCGACCCGTTGACCGAACCGAAGCCGCCAAACCTGGCAGCTACTCAATAAGCGGCTACACGCGAGTCTGGGAGGGCAGCTACGCGACGCCGGACTCAGGCCGCTACCAGCCGATGATCGAATCGGTGGCCGTGTCCGAAGATGGTCTGACGGCGGACCTCAAAGTCGCGCCGCTGAAGACGGGTTTCGTTTACGAGATCAACTGCGGCCTGCAGGTCGGCGGCGAGCTACTCTGGCCAGCCACCGGGCACTACACGCTGCACCGGATTCCGGCGAAACGTTCCGAAAAGTAAGGTCGCTGCAGCTCGAATTCCGGAAGTTCAAGACGCCGCCACTCGCCGCGAATTGAAGCCGTTCAGGCAGTGTGATAGATACACGCTCCGTGCTCCGTTGTGACTCGTCACTCATCGGAGCATCTGGATCGAACAGAAGGCAACGAAGGAATCGGAGAGCCGTGCTGGTCTTCGGTTTCTTCGTTGCCTTCTGTTTCAAAGAGAGCGATCTACTTACACAAGGAGCCACGACCGTGGCCGTCATCGTTCAGAAGTTTGGTGGGACGTCGGTTGCCGATACGGCGAAGATTCGCGCGGCGGCACAGCGGGCGCTGGATGCTCAAAGTCAGGGGCATCAGGTCGTCATGGTAGTTTCGGCGATGGGCAAGAGCACGGACCGGCTGGTCGATCTGGCGGCTGAACTGACCGAGACTCCGCCGTCGCGCGACATGGACATGCTGCTCTCGACGGGCGAGCAGGTCAGCGTGGCGCTCGTCTCGATGGCCATTCACGAGATGGGCGGCAAGGCGTTCAGCATGACCGGCTCGCAGCTCGGCATCGCGACGGACAGCCACCACACCAAGGCGAAGATTCTGACGATCGCCGGCGACCGGATTCGCGAGAAGCTGGATTCCGGACACATCGTCGTCGCGTGCGGATTCCAGGGAATCGACCCGGAAGGCAACATCACGACACTCGGGCGAGGAGGCAGTGACACGTCAGCCGTCGCTCTGGCTGCTGCTTTGCGTCCCAGCCAGTGCATCATTCACACCGACGTCGACGGCGTTTACACAACCGATCCGCGCGTCGCCAAAGACGCGTCGAAGCTGCCGGAAATCAGCTTTGAAGAGATGCTCGAACTGGCTGGCATGGGTGCCGGCGTCATGCACAGCCGGTCGATCGAAATCGGCAAGCGGTATGGCATCCCGATTTACGTGCGCTGCAGCTTCAATGAGAATCCGGGTTCGTGGATTTACACGCACCCGGGTACTCCTCGACGACCGGTCTCCGGAGCTGCGCTGCTGCGGAACGAATCACGTGTGACGGTGCTCGGCGTGCCTGACGTGCCGGGAGCCGCGCGCACGATCTTCTCCGGCATCGCGAAGAAGAACGTCGCCGTCGACATGATTGTCCAGAACGCCAGTGACGACGGCCGCACCGAGATCTCGTTTACCGTTCAGAAGGGCGACTTCTCGGACACGCTGTCCGCCGCGAAGGCCGCCGCTGACGAACTCGGAGCCTCGGGCATCGACTTCGAGAACGACGTTGCCAAGATCTCAATCGTCGGACTCGGCATGGCCGACACGCCGGGCGTTGCCGCGAAGATGTTCCAGACGCTGGCCGATGCCGGCATCAACATCCTGATGATCACGACCAGCGAGATTAAGGTCTCGGTCCTGGTTGCCAAGACGGACGCCGAGCAGGCACTGCAGGCAGTTCACTCGGCGTTCGGCCTGCACGAACTTGGCGCCGCCGAAGCCGACGCGAATCCGGATTACTTTCAGGCGGGCAGCGGCGCTGTTTCCGTCGACGATCTCGCGAAGGAACTGGATACAGACACCGCCGACCGGTCGGGCGAGCACGTCGAGCAGGTTTCGATGGACGCCATCCGGCTGCACGACGGCCAGTCGCTGGTGTCGATCGCCGGCGTCCCGGACGAACCGGGCTTCGCGGCCCGCGTGTTTGGCCAGATCGCTGCAGCAGGCATCAACGTCGACATGATCGTGCAGGACGCCGGTGTCGGCGGAAAAGCGAACATCGGCTTCACTGTCGAACGCGAACAGCTCGACGACTGCGTCGCCCTGCTTGAGAAAATGACCGCCGAACAATCTCTGGGAGCGATCACGTCGCGCCGCGAAATTGCCAAGCTGTCCGTCGCCGGCGTAGGCCTGCGAAGCCACACCGACATCGCCGACCGACTCTTCAATGCCCTCGCCAACGCTCAGGTCAACGTCGCCCTGATCAATACCAGCGAAGTGCTGATCAACGTTCTCGTCAGCCTCAACGAAGCCGAGAAAGCTCAGGCAGCACTCAAGCAGGAATTCGCCGACGTCCTGATCGGCGACTGATGGTACCCGCCCGATCGCACGCCGAGATAGCGGCGCGTCTTACGCCGGTTTGGTGCCAGCCGCAGGGGGCGTTTCGACATTGAAGTTACCGACGATTCAGCAGGCGCAGGCCAGTTCGGACTGCGAAGCCGCTTCTGTGTGTCGCATTTCGACCGCGGATTGGTCTCGGGTTCGATTCAATCCACAAACAGGAATTCGTTCAGGCCGAAGAGAACCTGCAGGTATTGAGACCAGGCCTGCTCGGAGTCAGCCGACTGTAGAAAGTCCCCCGCAAGTTCTTGTTCGGCCTGAGTCGCCGGGCGGCTGAAGAGGTGCTGATAGGCGGCGGTGACTCGGTCTCCGCGAGACTGGTGATCCGTGAGTAAGCGGCGTGCCAGCGACTGTGACTGCTCTCTCACCAGCGGGCCGTTGAGGACGAAGAGTTGCTGCAGAGGTGTCGTGGTTGGTTCGCGTTTCGGGCTGTGGGCGGTCGGTTCGGGGAAGTCGTACAGACGCAGCATCTGATGCAGTTCGCGGCGGGCGATCAGCGAGTACAGCGTGCGGCGGTGGTTATCGGCGGCGTCGACGGCTTGCGGGGCTCCGCCAATGCGCTGGTCAAGATTTCCGGCGGCGGCGAGCATCGCGTCTCGCCACATTTCGACGGGCAGACGCTTGCGCGGCATTGACCACAGCAGCCGGTTTTCCGGATCGAGATCGTTGAACGCGGCGTTGAAGTCGCTGCTCTGCTGGTAGGTCGAGGACAGGACGATCGTGCGGTGCAGCCACTTGAGCGACCAGTCGTGTTCGACGAGTCCGCTCGCCAGTGCGTCGAGCAGTTCCGGGTGCGTTGGCCGTTCGCCTTGCGCTCCGAAATTGCTCAGCGTGCGCACGAGTCCCTGGCCGAAGTACTGCGCCCAGATTCGATTGACGATGACCCGTGCCGTCAGTGCCTGGGCGTCGGTAAGCAGCGATTCGGCTAGTTCGAGTCGCCCGCTGCCGTGCTCGAACGGCGCCGCATCGCGAGCCGACAGAACTGCCGGGAACCGTCGCGGGATGACGTCGCCTTTGTTTTCCGGGTTGCCTCGGCGGAAGACGTTGACGTTGCGGAACTCGCCGTCTTTGTACTCCAGCCGCGTTGCATCAGCACCGTTCGGCTGCACATAGAGCGCTGAGTCGTAAACAGTGTGTGCCCATGGAGCGTCGTAGTGAGGCGTCTCGCTGCGAAGCTTTGCAAGCTCCGCCTGCAGCGACTTCACTTCGTCGGAGTTCTTGTCCTTGATTGCCGCCAGTTTTGTTTCGAGTGATTCGGCCTGCTGCTTTGCCTGCCGAACAACAGCGGCTTCCGGTTCAGGCAGCAGCGGGCGGTCGCTGAGCTGCGTGCTCGCGAACACGCCTGCCAGACCGTAGTAGTCGTCCATCGTGACCGGATCGAACTTGTGATCGTGACAGCGGGCGCACGATACGGTCAGCCCCAGAAACGTGCTGGAGACCGCGTCGATCCGCTCGTCCCACTCTTCCGCGACGATGACCCGAATGACCTCAGGAGCCAGCTTCAGCTCTTTCCAGTAGGTCGGACTGAGGCCCAGAAAACCAAGCGCCGCATAGTCCGCCGGATCGATGTCAGACATCAGATCCGCGGCGAGCTGCAGTCGCACGAACTCGTCAAACGGACGGTCGTCGTTCATTGCCCGCGCGACCCAGTCGCGATACAGCCACGCCTGGCCGGTCGACTTGAGCCAGCTCGCCGTTGTGTCGGTATAGCGAGCCAGGTCGAGCCAGACGCGTGCCCAGCGCTCGCCAAATTGCGGTGAAGTCAGCAGGCGATCGACGAGACGTTCGACAGCGTCGGGCGAGTCATCGGCCAGAAACGTCTCGATTGCCTCCGGTGTCGGCGGCAGCCCGATCAGGTCGAAGTGTAGTCGGCGAACGAGCGTGCGCTTGTCGGCCGCTGCGAGCAATTC
>JAPOLP010000276.1 GCA_029977045.1 Planctomycetota bacterium | reverse complement strand
TTTGTAGCGGTACGGCGAAAGTCGTCCGGCGTCTACACGTCGTGCGGTGTTGGTGCGTCGGCCGGAGGGCTCGCGCCCTTCCGCTATTTGAAATCGGAAGGTCTGCCGAGTTTTAGAGGTCTGCTCTGCCAGCGTCGAGCAGTCCGGGAAGATCAGCCTTCGTCGATGATTTGCCTGCGGATTTCCCGAAGATTTCGCAGCTTGACGCTGTTTTGAGGGTCCCCTACCTTCCGCGCCGAACTGGCCCGTTTCACGAAAAAACACAGGAAAGCGAAGCAGATCATGGCTCAACTGGTTCCTCCGCATGGTGGACTCGAAGCACCCGTTTGCCGGACCGTCCCGGCTGCAGAAATCGACAGTTTCAAGGCGGAAGCTGCCGGCCTGCCGAAGGTCGCGGTCTCGTCCGCTGACCTTTCGTCCGTGTACCGCATCGCCGACGGCACGCTCAGCCCGCTGACCGGCCCGATGACCAGCGCCGTTTACAACCGCGTGCTTGACGAGTCCGTCATCGAGAGCAACGGTGCTCTGTATGCCTGGACGATTCCGATCGCGTTTCCGGTAACGAGCGACGTGGCCGCGACGCTGTCTGCTGGCCAGAAGGTCGCTCTGACGTGCCCGGAAGGCAACGTCGTCGCGACGCTGGACATCGCCGACGTTTACGAATGGGACAAGCAGCGTTACCTGAGCAGCGTCTACCTGACCGACCGGACGGATCATCCCGGTGCTGACATGGTGCTCAACGGAGACGCCGGCAAGACACACCTGATCGGTGGCGAACTGCGTGCTCTGCCGCAGCCGAAGAACGCGTCGTTTGGCCAGTACGTGCTCAGCCCGCGCGAAACCCGGGCACTGGTCGAAGAAAAAGGCTGGGACGCGGTCGTCGCGTTTCAGACCCGCAACCCGCTGCACCGTGCTCACGAGTACGCTCTGGTCTACGGCCTCGAATCTCTGATCCGCGAAGGCAGGAACGCCGGTGCGGTGCTCAACCCGCTGATCGGCGAAACCAAGGGCGACGACGTGAGCGCCGAAATCCGGATGCAGACTTACGAGAAGCTGATCAGCGAACGCGGCCTTGGCGAAGGCGACAGCGACGCCGATCTGTGGGGACCTCGCGGTGAGAGCGTTCCTGACCGCGTCGTGCTGCTCGGGCTGGACATCAAGATGTTCTACGGCGGCCCGAAGGAAGCCGTGATGCATGCGATCTATCGCCAGAACTTCGGCTACACGCACATCGTGATTGGCCGTAAGCACGCCGACGCACCGTATCACGACGGCACGGCGATCTGGGGCGATTTCGACGCTCACGAGATCTTCGACAACCTCGGCGGCGACCTGCAGATTCAGCCGTGCAAGGTCGGCTTCGCGGCCTACTACGAATCCGCTGGCCGGGTCGACCTGATGGAAAACCACACGGACGAAAAGCCGGTTTTCATTTCCGGCAAGGACGTCCGTGCGACACTGCAGAAAGGCGAGCTGGTCGACGAACGCATCATGCGTCCGAGTACGTCGCGTATTCTGGGCGAAGCCATGAAGGTCAACTGAGCTTCCTCTGCCTTGATGCCGTCTGCGATGTTCAGCTCACGCTGCCATCGCTGACCGACAGTCGATAGTCTGAGAGAGTCCGGATCGCTGATCCGGGCTCTCTTTTCTTTTGGTGGAGGCGACCGTGCTGCGGTTTCAAACGACTTCGATGGCAAGTTTGAAGACCATGCAACGCGGGTTGGCCGCGTTGTTGGTTCTGCTGCCTCCGTTCGTCGCCGTTGCTCAGGATACGTCGGGCGCAGCAAAGCAGGTTTCGCAGGTTCTGGCCGACCGGGAAGAGATCGAGTTCTCGGACCGCGTTCTGTATGGCCGCGATCCGGTCGACTATTCGAGCGCGAGGATTGATGACGCGATCACGCAGGCGGTTGCCCGGCATGGGGAGTTGCTGAAGTCAGCGAAGCCGGAGTCACGGTCGGGGTATCTCAAGGCGGTACTGCAGATTCTTAATGTGCCGGTTGAGTCGCAGTTGCTTGTGTTCTCGAAGACGGCTCGCGTGCAACCGCCGGTCGGGCCTAAGTCGCCTCGGGCGGTCTACTTCAACGATGACGTCACGGTGGGCTGGACGCCGACGTCGCGCGAACTGGAGATCGCGGCGATCGATCCCGTCAAAGGAGCGATCTTCTACGGCGCGAAGCAGCCTCGCGATGACGGCGAAAGTTCAGCAGGGTCTGTTGGAGATGACGTCGTCGGCATCCGCTTCGACCGGCATGACGACTGTCTGTCGTGTCACGCGTCGCGGACGACGCTGCAGGTTCCGGGCCTGATGTTGAAGTCGTTTGTGACTGACAGCGAAGGGCGACCGCTCAACGGGTTCTCGCATATCTCGCACGAGTCGCCGTACGAGCGGCGTTTCGGCGGCTGGTACGTGACCGGCAGTCCTGAGGGCCTGCTGCATCGCGGTAATGTGTTTGGTCAGGAAGCCGTCGACCAGAATCGCCGCGAACCTGGGTTTCAGGCTGTGTTGACCGCTCCGGTGCGGGTTGAGAACACAGACGGCTATCTGGCTGAGACGAGCGACATCGTCGCGCATCTCGTTTTCAGTCACCTGACGGAGGGGATCAACCTGCTGACGCGCGTCGGGATGGAAGAGCGTCTGAAGGTGAGATCCGACGCCGAAGACCGGCTCGTTCGCTACTTCGTTTTCACTGACGAACCGCCGCTGCCCGTTGCGGTCGATCGCAGCCGGTCTGTGTTTGCGCATCGGTTTGAAGCGGCTTACGCGGCAGACGACGGCGCAGCTGGTCTGCGAACGCTGGATCTCAAAACGCGGCTGCTAAAACACCGGCTGAGCTGGCTGGTCGGACATCGCAGCTTCCGCGAACTCCCGGATGGCTGCCGCACTCGGCTGATTGACCGGTTCAAGTCCGGCCTG
Source organism: Planctomycetota bacterium (assembly GCA_029977045.1). Taxonomy (GTDB): domain Bacteria; phylum Planctomycetota; class Planctomycetia; order Planctomycetales; family Planctomycetaceae; genus JAPOLP01. Next base: position 4,200 of record JAPOLP010000276.1, on the reverse strand, counting down.
CAAACCGGGCAGCCCGCAGACGTGTTCGGGCATTTGTCAGCGGAAGAGCGACTTGTCGCGTTGAAGATCGCTCAGGACCGCTATCCCGAGTGGCGTTGAGAACCGACGGCTCGGCGATCAGTGATCGAGGCCGACTGTCGTGAAACTCAGTGACGGGATCGCTTCGGCGAACGCCATTCGTCCGCTGCGACCGGCGAAGGCTGGCCAGGCAGCTTTGCCGGCTGGGACCTCGTCCGAAATCCGGCGGTCAGCTGGCGGAATAAAGTCGTCGCTGGTTTCGTCACCGTAGAGCGACGAGCGGCCCCACAACTGGGCGGTCGCGTCCTGGTAGAGGAGCACCCAATCTGACTGCTGGTCCATCAGCCGGGTGGCCGGGCGGTCGAGCTTGCGGCTGATCAGAACGAGGTGCGGATCGCCGAACGAAAGAACCCGGCCCGGCTCGGCGTCGGGCGGCGTATTCGAGCGGTTGCGGTGGTCGGAATCCGGCCCCATCGTAAAGTCGAACGTCATGTCGATGACGTCCTGCGGATAGCAGGTTCGAAAGCGGCCGTCGAAGCCAACCGTAGAATGGGGAGCCAGAGCCGCGAGTGTGTACTGTGCCCAGTCGAACGAGACGACGACGCGACCGGACAACTGGTGTTCGTCGATGAATTCGATTGCAGCGACAGGGTACTCGGACCGGTCGACACCGAACGTGACAAGCTTCCAGGCGAGAAACCCGGCCAACGCGGCGCAGGTCAGGCCGGCCTGGCCACCGACCAGCAGTTGCTCGAACCTCGTCATTGGCCGATCAGCTTCCGTATTCGGGCGGCGGGACTTCCACCATTCGGCGACGCGGTTCCACGCAGAGTAGAAGTGCGGCGGCATCCAGAAGCCGACGAGCAGTGCTTCAAACGCCAGGTGCCGCAGGTGCAGCCAGGTCTGGATCGTGACCAGTCCGATGATGACAAACTGGACCGGGTCGCGGCGTTCTCTGGTCAGCATCATCGAGACGACGGTCAGTCCAGTCAGAATCGAAAACGGCACGATGGTGATGCCGCCTTCCCACATCGACGCCCATTCGGAAATCTCCGGACGCGGCTCGCCCAGCGACCTGGCCATCCACAGGGGCAGATCTGCTCCGTACGGATTGACGAAGATCATGAGCGCTGCCGGGATTCCGATCGCTGCGAACGTGGCGAGGTGCGATTTCCAGAGTTGTGGGCACAGCCGGAAACACTCCAGAAAACGCAGCCCGAGGTAAGCCGCGAGAATGTACAGTCCGGCTGCGAATCCACCGTGAGCGTTCACCCAGATGACCATCAGCGGGATGATCGGAACAAGCCAGCGGCGATGCACTCGACCGTCGGAGTACCAGTCGGCGAACGCTTTCTCCAGGAGCAGGCACATCGTGGCCGCACAGAGGAAGCTGGCCAGTTGTGGTCGAGCGAGCCAGAACTCGGCGAGTGCATAGGCGACGGGGATGGTCATTGCCGCCGCTGCGACTGCAGGCACTCCGCGGCGTACTGCAACGCGCATCATCAGCAGCAGGACGGCGATTCCGGCCAGGACCTTGCCGATGATGATTCCGTGACCGCCGACGAGACGTTGCGTAACAGCCAGCGCCAGCTCGCTGAGGTTTTCGTGATTGATCCAGCGATAGTCCGGCGACGAGTAGGTGTGTGTCGCCGTCTGAGGCAACACGCCCGTCGAGAGCCATTCCTCGCCGTACTGAATGTGGCCCCAGAGGTCGGGCTCGACAGTTCGATGAGCAAGCAGGTTGACACTCACCAGCAGCAGCGCGAGCGTGAAGCAATTGAGCAACCACTTTGGCGTGGTCGATTCCGAGTCTGCCATGATCTCTGATTCCGGCACTGCGGGACGTTTTGCTGAACGCGGACCGGGGCATGTGCCTCCGGACCTGGTCGCTGCAAAGTTAGTTCAGAATGCGAACTAACTGCCGAACCGGACCTGCCGATCGCGGGAATCAGGGTTGATGCAACCGTCGCAACCCGCAGAGCCGCGACGGACGCGAGCGAGTTCGCTCGTACGCCTGCGACATACGGTCAAACAGAAACGGTTCGATTACGGCTTGCGGATGAAGTGGGCGGCGAAGCTGCGGACTTCCTGGCCGTTCAGGACGTGCACCGTTCGCAATTGCTGGATGGTCTCCTGGCTGAAGCGGCCCAGTGGAACGTGGACGAGCTTCTTGCCGAAACGCTTTGCCAGACGACGCCAGCCGGCTCCCGGTGGCGCTTCGCTGAGTACGGCGATGTGCTTCTCTTTGGCGTGAGAACATGCGGCAGCGAGCAGGCGTTCTTCGAGTGTGTCGACAAAGTCGAGTCGCGGGTCCGTCCAGACTTCCGGAACTGGACGCGGCGGGAAGAGGAACATCGCGCCTCCATAGCGGGCCTGTCCGATGCCGGGGCCGATGATTTCCTCGTGAAAGCTGCTCGCGAACAGAGCGAGCGTTGATTCGTCCTGATGCTCGGCCATCCAGGTGATCCGCCACGGATAGTCGCGCGGGTCGGCGGGCGAGTCGAAAAACATCAGCACGCAGTCCAGCGACCCGATCTGTGGCGGAAAGATGCGCACGTAAAGATCGCCGGTGTGCCAGTTACGAAGTGTCTCGCGAATGTCGAGTCCGTCCTTGAGGCTCGTCGAGAATTTTTCAGTCCGCGCGAGGTCGGCGCCCATGATCGCGAGCGCGGCATCCTTGACGTGATTGCGGAACTTCTCGATGGCGACGTCTTCGGGCGGCCAGGAGCACTGGCGGAACGGGTTCCAGGCCATCTTCCAGCGTTCGCGGTCGATCTTCGGCGGCTTGCGATTCAGCTCGCACGTTCGCCAGGTAACGGGCGGGCCCGGTAACCGCGAGACAGCTTCGCCGATCCCGCCGTCCGGGAATCTTGCTCGGTCGGTGCTCAGTGAGAATTCCGGGCCGGAGAACTCGGGACGATACGGATAGCTCCGCGCGGTCTCGGCGAGTTCTATGGCGAACTGATCGCCGAAGATCTGCTGCGCGGCAACGACCAGCGAATACAGATCGGGCGTCATTCGCGATTCGATCAGTGCGAGATTGCGGACGTACCGCAGCCAGACGCTGCCGAGCTTCGTCGTGATCTTGCGTGCCAGCGAACCCAGTTCGAGCTGGTAACGTTCTCGCGACGCGAGCAGCAGTTCCTTAAGGCCGTCGACCGAGAGATTCTCGTCCGAGTCAAGTTCTGCCCGAGCCTGCTCGTACAGCCCGGTGATAAACGGCATCTCGCCCAGCAGGAACATCAGCGAGTTCTCGCTCGGCGTGCAGAGCTGCGTTTCGGCGACGTCTGGTTCGTCGAGGTGCTCGCCAATCGCGAACTCGATCTCAGCAGTAAGATGCGGTTTCGATGATTGATCCTGCGATTCGCTGTCCGTCGGGGGGTTCAGGAATTCGTCACGGATCCACAGCCAGTCGGACAGCGAGCAGACGAGAAGGATTCGCTCGAACCGCTGAGCCAGTTCGCGGAGCCGGCTGGCCATCGCTCGGATCCGGGCCAGGTGAAGTGGCAGGACAGGGCGGGGGACTGCGGGCAGCGTCGCGGCAGCGAAGCGGTCAATCGACACTTGCTTGAGCGCGTACGGGTCAGGGAAGACGTGCCCCTTGGATTCAAAGTGGTCCGTTTCGAGATCGATAAACGCGCGGGGCATTCGCTCCTGAAGGGCGACTCGCAGTGCGGCGATGACTGGCTGGCAGGGATCGATCGGCACGTAACTCACGCGGCGCGACGCGGCTTCGGCGGAATCGTCGTCGAGGCTGTCGAGATTGAACTCAGCAGGTTCTTCCTGAATGACGACCGAGATCGCAGGCAGGCGCTCGACTCCCGCCTCGACATCATCCTGAAACGATGGCGGCAGCGGTAAGGCGAGGCAGTCGAACCTGTGGCTCAACATGATCCGGCGGATCTCGATCGCGAAGTCACCGCTCCCGTGAATCACCGGGGCGACGCTGATTCGATCGCTGATCTGAAGAAACTCGCTGAGCATTTCTGAGTGGAACCAGTGGTTTCTGAGGTTTCGCCTGATGCGGCGGACTATTGAGTGACAGGTTGATCGGCGATGGCATCGCAGGCGTCGGCCAGAAGTCCCGCAACAATGCGGTTTCCCTCGGGAGTCAGGTGGCAGTAGTCCGTGAAGACTTCGGTTGACGCATCGATTGTTGTCAGGCCGAGGTTGGTGTCGATG
>JAPOLP010000302.1 GCA_029977045.1 Planctomycetota bacterium | reverse complement strand
CTCGCCGATCCGGACATCGACTTCGTGCATATCAACAGTCCGATTCCCGATCACGCCTGGATGTCACTGGCCGCTCTGGACGCCGGCAAGCACGTCATGTGTACCGTCCCGATGGCGACTACCGTCGAAGACTGCCGCAAGATCGTCGAGAAGGTCAAAGAGACCGGACTCAAATACATGATGGCTGAGACCGTCGTTTACAGCCGCGAATTCCTTTTCATCAAAGACCTGTACGAGAAGGGCGAACTCGGCAAGATTCAGCATCTGGCCGCGTCGCACCCGCAAGACATGGACGGCTGGCCGAGCTATTGGGAAGAGATGATCCCGATGCACTACGCGACGCACGTCGTCAGCCCGTGCCTGGGTCTTGTCGACGGCCTCGCCGAGTACGTCAGCTGCTTCGGCTCGGGAACGGTCCGCGACGACATCGCTCAGAAGTCGGGCAACCAGTTCGCTCTGCAGTCGGCGCACATCAAGATCAAGGATACCGATCTGACTGCACACATCTGGCGCTGTCTCTACGACGTCGCTCGCCAGTACCGCGAAAGCTTCGACGTCTACGGCACGAAGAAGAGCTTCGAATGGACGCTCATCGAAAACGAGCCGCACGTCATCCACACCGCCAAGAAGCCTGAACCGGAGATTCCGGAGAAGATCGAAGTCCCGGACTTCGCTCACCTGCTGCCGGCGGAAATTCAGCGGTTCACGCTGCCGGCTGAAATTCACGACGCCGAGCATCTGTCGTTCCTCCAGGGTGGCGGCCACGGCGGCTCGCACCCGCACCTGGTCAACGAAATGGTCAGTGCCCTGCGTGACGACCGAGACCCGTGGCCGAACGCGGTCACCAGCGCCAACTGGACCTGCGTCTGCATCTGCGCCCACGAGTCGTCCCTGAAGGGCGGCGAGGTCGTCCGCCTGCCGGAGTTCACGCTGGGCTAAGTTGCTATGATTGCAGCGCTGAGACGCCAAGTGACGCGAAGGTTGTTGAGAATTCTCTGTGATCTTTGCGTCATGGCGTCTTTGCGCTGCCGTCTGCTCTGGCGATATGCAGATCTGTCTTGAGTTCCATTCGACCTTCTGGCGAGTTCCGTCATGCCGATGCTCAATCGAATTCTCGTTCTGGCGCTGATTCTGTTCTCACCCTGTGTGCTCGAAGCGGCAGATCTCAAGCTGCTGTTTCTGGGTGACAACGGCCATCACCGGCCGGGTGATCTGGCTGTTGGCCTGGTGCCGGTTCTGGCAGGACGCGGTATCGAGGTTCGGTACACCGACGACGCCGAGGTCGCGCTGACTGCGGACACGCTCAAGCAGTTCGACGGGCTGATCGTCTACGCGAATATCGACGTCATCTCGGATAGCCAGGCGAAGGCGCTGCTGGATTACGTGGCCGGTGGCAAGGGCTTCATTCCGTTGCACTGTGCCTCGTACTGCTTCCGCAATAACGACGACGTCGTCGCACTGATCGGGGCTCAGTTCCAGCGGCATGGTGGCGAGGTCTTTCGCGTTCACCCGACGGAAGCCGGCAAGACGCATCCGCTGCTGCAGGGTTACGGCGGGTTCGAGAGCTGGGACGAGACCTACGTCCATACGAAGCACAACGAGCAGAACCGGACGGTGCTGGAGTACCGCAACGAAGGCGACGGCAGAGAACCGTGGACCTGGACGCGGACGCACGGCAAGGGCCGCGTCTTCTACACGGCGTGGGGGCACGATCAGCGGACGGGGCCGAATCCCGGCTTCCACAATCTTGTCGAACGCGGCATCCGCTGGGCCTGTGGCGACGATCCCGCGAAGGCTGGCCCGTTCGTCGATCCGGACTACTTCGATGTCCCCGCGATGACGCAGATTGCCAAAGACCTCAAGCCGTTCGAGTACCTGGAAGTCGGGCCGAAAATTCCGAATTACACGCCGAGTGCGAGCTGGGGAACTCAAGGCAAGCCGATGACGCAGATGCAGAAGCCTGCGCCGGCTGAGGAATCGTTGAAGCACTACAGCGTCCCGGATGGTTTCGAGCTGAAGCTCTTTGCCGACGAAACTCAGCTCGCCTCAAAGCCGATCTCGATGAACTGGGACGAACGCGGCCGGCTGTGGCTGTGCGAGACCGTTGACTATCCGAACGAACTCGCCAAAGACAACAGGGGCCGTGACAAGGTCGAGATCGCTGAAGACACCGACGGCGATGGCAAGGCCGACAAGTTCACCGTCTTCGCCGAGCACCTCAGCATCCCGACGGCGATCCTGCCGTTTGGCGACGCCTGTATCGTGCAGAACGGGACCGAAACGCTGTACCTGGCCGACACGAACGGTGACGGCAAGGCGGACGTTCGCGAAGTGCTGATCTCGAACTGGGCACTCGGCGACACGCACGGCGGCGTCAGCAACTTCCGGCTCGGCATCGACAACTGGGTCTACGGAATGCAGGGCTACAACAACTCGACGCCGATGATCGATGGCAAGCCGCAGCAGACCTTCCGCATGGGCTTCTTCAGGTTTCGAGTTGAGGGTATCGAGTTGAGAGAAGACCAGAAGGCGTCGAAACCGAATACTCTCAACTCTCAACCCTCAACTCCAAACATTCCCCACGTCGCCGAGATCGAGTTCCTTCGCTCGACGGACAACAACACCTGGGGGCTGGGCCTCAGTGAAGAAGGTCTCATCTTCGGCTCAACGGCGAATCATAACCCGAGCTGCTTCATGCCGATTGCGAACCGTTACTACGAACGCGTTCGTGGCTGGGGACCGGAAGTGCTGCACACGATCGCTGACACGTACAAGTTCAAGCCGATCAGCGACAAGGTGCGGCAGGTCGACCAGCACGGTGGTTACACGGCTGGCTGCGGCCACGCTCTGTATACGGCTCGCAATTACCCGCAGCAGTGGTGGAACCGTACGGCGTTCGTCTGCGGTCCGACCGGCAAGCTGGTTGGCACCTTCGTGCTGAAACGCGACGGAGCCGGGTATCGCTCGACGAGCCCGCTGAACCTCGCCGCCAGCGATGACGAATGGGCGGCGCCGATCATGGCCGAGGTCGGGCCGGACGGAAACGTCTGGATTCTCGACTGGTACAACTTCGTCATTCAGCACAACCCGACGCCGCAGGGCTTCACGACCGGCAAGGGCAACGCGTACGAAAGCGACCTGCGTGACAAACGCCATGGCCGCATCTACCGATTGATTCATCGTGGCGAGGCGAAGTCCGCGAATCCGGCTTACCGTCCGGAGAACCTTGACGAGGCCAATGCTGCCGCACTGGTGGTTGCACTGCGGCATCCGACGCTGGTCGTTCGTCAGAACGCTCAGCGAGTCCTGGTCACACGAGGCAAAACGGACGTCGTGCCGGCGCTGGTCAAACTGGTCGAAGATCAGTCGGTCGATCAGATCGGCCTCAACGTCGGAGGCATCCACGCGATCTGGACCCTGCACGGTCTGGGACAGCTCGAAGTTGGCAGCCTGGCAACGAAGGCCGTTGCTGCCGCTCTGAAGCATCCGTCGGCGGGCGTTCGACGCAACGCTCTGCAGGCACTGCCAGTCAGTGCCGAGACGACCGACGCCGTTTTGTCAGCGGAGCTGCTCAACGACAGCGACGCTCAGGTACGTCTGGCCGCGATTCTGGCTTTGGCGGATCAGACGGAAGATGCGCGGGCCGGCGCTGCGGTCGCCGGGCTGGTCCTGAATTCCGAATACTCCAGCGACCGCTGGATCGCTGACGCTCTGACGAGCGCGGCGGCGATGCACGCTGTGCCGTTTGTGTCTGCTCTGGTCGCCGCTAACCGGCCCGGCGGAGACGTCTATGGCGGGCGAGCTCTGCCGACGACAGCGATCGTTGCCGAGCATATCGCCCGCAGCCGGCCAACAGCAGACGCTGTGATCACTCTGGTGGCGTCACTGGAAAAAGCGGACCCACGGCTGACGCAGACTGTTCTCGACGGTCTCAATCGCGGCTGGCCGCGGGATCATTCGATCTCGCTGTCTGCCGAGCAGGATCAGACGCTGGTCGCTCTGCTGAATTCCGTTCCGGATGCGGCGAAGGGGCTGCTGGTGCGGCTGGGCTCGCAGTGGGGCAGCAAGGAGCTGAAGAAGCACGTTGGCGAGATCGTCAAGGCTCTGTTCAAGACCGCCGAAGACGACGATGCGAAGCTCGACGACCGGCTGGCGGCGGTGTCGCAGATTGTCGAGCTGCAGAGCGACGATGACGACGTCGTCTCGGAACTGCTGGACCTGGTGACTCCGCAGGCGGCTCCGGAGTTCTCGACCGGGCTGCTGGGCCGACTGACCGGCAGCGATGCCGAAGGGCTCGGCATGGAACTGGTGGCTCGGTCAAAAACGATGTCGCCGAGCATTCGTCAGGCGGCGCTGCGGACGCTGCTGGCTCGGCCCGCGACGACGGAAGTCTTCCTGACCGGTGTCGAATCCGGCATGGTGCAACTGGCCGACCTGTCGCTCGATCAGAAGCAGGCTCTGGGGCGGCATCCCAACAAAGAGATTCGCGAACGGGCGACGAAGCTGCTGTCGATGGGCGGCGGGTTGCCGAACGCGGACCGGCAGAAGGTGGTCGAGGAACTGCTGCCGCTGACGAAGGTCACCGGCGATGTCGAAGCCGGGCTGGCGATGTTCAAGAAGCACTGCATGAAGTGCCATCGTCACGGTGAGCTGGGCGAGAAGATCGGGCCGAACCTGACCGGCATGGCGGTGCATCCGAAGGCCGAGTTGCTGATTCACATCATGGATCCCAGCCGTAGCGTCGAGGGCAACTTCCGGCTGTATACGGTCATCACGGAAGACGGCCTGATCCTCAACGGGATGCTGGCCAGCGAAACGCGGACCTCGATCGAGTTGATCGACGCCGAAGCCAAACGGCATTCGATTCAGCGTGAGGACGTCGAGGAACTCGTCGCGTCCAGCAAGTCGCTGATGCCGGAAGGCTTCGAGAAGCAGATGTCGAAAGAGGAACTGACGAACCTGCTGGAATTCCTGACGGACAAAGGCCCGTACCTGCCGCTGGATGTGCAGAAGGTCGCGACGTACAGCAGCGGCCGGGGGATGTTCTTCAACCCGGACAACCGCGAAGAGCACGTTCTGTTCGACGACTGGAAGCCGAAAGTCTTCCACGACGTGCCGTTCGTCGTCGTCGACCCGGACGGCGGCAAGGTGGCCAACGTGATTTACCTGCACGGAGCCAACGGCGGCGTCGCTCCGAAGATGCCGCGCGAGGTGAAGATGCCGATCAACTCGGCGGCGAAAGCGATTCACCTGCTGAGCGGCATCAGCGGCTGGGGCTTCCCGTTCCACCGCGAGAAGTCACTGACGGTGACCGTGCGGCTGCACTACGCGGACGGGAAGACCGAGGACCACGAACTGCGGAACGGCGTCCACTTCGCCGACTACATCCGCCACGTCGACGTCCCCGAGTCCGAATACGCCTTCCCCCTCCAGCGAGGCCGCCAGCTCCGCTACCTCGCCGTCAAACCACAGCGTGACGAGGTGATCACGGAAGTCGAGTTCCTCAAAGGCGACGACATCGCCTCCCCGATCATCTTCGCCGTGACCGTCGAGACGCTGCGGTAGGCCGGACCAAGGAGCGCAGCGACGATGTTCCGGCAGTTGTAGTTGCAGGTCGCGCCAGGATCCCTGCCGGTATGACGCAGAGTTGGGTCCGGGTGACGGTGTTCCTTCTCACCGTTGCGAAGCTAATTGACGTTTGGCACTATGCCTGTGCACGCATACCGTGTCCTCGAAGAAGAAGGCCGCGTCGATGACGAAAATCGCCACAGAGATCGACTACACACGCGAAGTCCTGACTTTTTCCATTGTCAGGACTTGGACTGGTAATGCAGATCAGCGGAACCAAGCGACTTTCGTGAATGTCGCAGGCGGGCTGCTTCATCAAGCTGAGGATGCTGGGGACCTAGTACTGCCCTCCGAGTTCGGAGCTGTTGAACTATCGGCCCTGCTTGGTCACCTGAACCAACTGTGGTTTGCGGTCATTCACTACAAGAAGTTCCCGCTTGATGAAGTTACCAACTTCATGACAGGCATCGGATACACGTACGGCCTGCCCGACGATGAAGTGAGAATGTGGCAGGAAACTGTTCGCGCTCATGTCGACGACGCGTCACCTCAAGCCTTCGTTGAGTTCTTTGACCGCATCGTGGCACCTTTTGCGAAAGTCAAAGGCGATCAGTTTGTGCTTCGGGAACACATATGGATTGCTTTGCTGGGAGCACTGACTGAGAGCCTGTCTGATTGGTCCCGGAATCCGGAGTGGATTCGCGAGATCGATGCTGTTCTGGCACGGGCATCGCAAGTCCGTGATGCTCCAATCGCTACAGAGAGTACTCCTCCCAAGACGTCGATTAGCTTGAATGCTGAATTGCACTTTCACGAACAAGATGTAGTTTCGATCTTTCATGAGACCCCGGAATCAGGTCGTGATGAGCAATTCGCCGAGCTTGCCTTTGTGGCAGCGTTCACGATTCGTTCGATGAGTAATCTCGGGAATCATGGCGTGACGAACGATCTAGCGCGACAATTGATGCTGATTTCACAGCTGATAGTCGGGGCGCCAGAAGAGCTAACGAAAAGACTGCCTAAGATCGTCCCCAGGGCCAGCGCACACTAAGTTGTTTGTCTGAAGAGGATTTCGGCGAGGAAGGCGGGATTCCAGCCGGCCATGCGGCGTTTCATCACAAGGCTGTGCTTTCTGCTCGGGTGCTGTTTGAGCAGGCCCAGCGTGAAGCG
>JAPOLP010000770.1 GCA_029977045.1 Planctomycetota bacterium | reverse complement strand
CACAACGGCTCGAATCAGTGAGTGTATACAGTAATCATCGTCAGCCGTCCGGCTGACGATTTCATCGAGTACGAACGCATCCTCGATTCCGGTCTCGCGTCCGGTTGCGAATGAAAGCAGGCGCGCTGCGAATGCCCGAGCGAACCGGTCCTTCTCAGACAGCAGAGCATCCTTGAAATCGACGATGTTCTGAAACTCGTACTGGCCGAACAGCGTGCCGCTGGCGTCGACCGGGCGATTATTGTCGTACTTGTCCCGCCAGATGCCCGCCGCGTCGAAGTTCTCCAGTGAGAATCCCAACGGATCGATGCGCTGGTGGCAGCCCAGGCACGCGGGGTTCTGGCGGTGAGCGACAAAGCGTTCCCGCAGCGTCAGGTTAGCCTCGTCGGCGCTTGGTTTGTCAGCCAGTGGCGGGACATTACCCGGCGGCGGAGGCGGCGGGTTGTTGAGGATCACGCTGGCCAGCCACGCGCCGCGAGTGATCGGCTTCGTGCGAGTCGTCCCCGACGTCATCGTCAGCACGGCGGCACTCGTGATCACTCCGCCCTGGCGACGATCTTTGACCGGCACACGGCGGAAGTCGACGACCGTCGGCACTCCCGGTTTGCCCTGCGAGCCGTTCCGGTACCAGGCTTCCAGCAGGTCGCTGCGGTAACTGAAGTCCGAATCGACGAACTGCAGGATCGGCTGGTTCTCGATGAGCACCGTCTCAAACAGCAGCAGCGGTTCGAGCATCATGTGCATACTCGCCCGGTACTTTGAGAAATAGAACTGCGGGAACAGTTCCGGGTCGGGCGTCGAGGAAATGATCCGCTCAAGCTGCAGCCACTGCGCCGGAAAGCTGTCGCAGAAGCGTTTGAGCTTCCGGTCACGCAGCAATCGATCAACCTGCCCGCTGAGAACTGCGGGATCGCTCAGCCGTCCCTCTTCTGCAAGCTGCAGCAGTTCGTCGTCGGGGATGCTGCCCCACAGAAAGAACGACAGTCGCGACGCCAGATTGAAGTCGTCAAGCCGCGTCGCCTCGTCACTGCCCGCCAGGTCGTACAGATAGAAGAACCGCGGCGACGCGATCACCGCCGCCGCGACGGCCTTCATCGCGTCGAGATGCGAATCTCCCGCAGCGAGCCGCGATTCGCCATAAGTGGCGTAGCGGTCGAGTGTCTCGTCATCGACCGGTCGCCGAAACGCTCGCCGCAGAAACATGGCCAGTCGCTCGCGGATGGCTGTGTCTCGGTTGGAAGGCGCGCTCGGCTCCGGCTCAGCAAAGAATTCGCCCCAGATGCCAACGGTCTTTGCGTTGAAGTCCGGACTCTCGACGATCGACCGACCCAGCCGCAGAAACGATTCCAGCAGCAGTGGCGAGAGCGTCAGATGGTCGCCGCGATTGTCGAACCCGTTCTCCGCCCGCAGGTCCTGCGGAAACGCGGTCACTCCGCCGAGTCGCCGTTCAATCATCTGCGACTTGCCGAGTGGTCGACTGCCGGCTTTCACCTGTGCCGGCATCTTCCCGGTCGCTGGCTGAAAGTAGCTACCATGTTCGCGCAGCATCCGCTCGGGCAGCGGGAACACCTCGACACTCAGCCGGAAGAGATCCTGCACGGCGTTGTTGTACTGGAACCGGTTCATTCGCCGGATCGGCGTCCGTACGCGCTCGGGCTGCGATTCGATCGCCACTCGCAGCAGCGACTTCAGCTCGACAAGCACTTGTGTGCGGGTTTCGTCGTCGACCCTGTCATCCTTGTCAGGCGGCATCAGTCGCAGGTCGATGACTTCCTGCAGCTTGCCGATCAGTGCGAGGTCGACATTCAGATCCGAGGCCGTTTTGATCCGCGAGAGATCGACATTGCCTTCGACTGTTCCATCCTCACCGTGGCAGGCAACGCAGCGTTCTCGAATCGTCGCGAACAGCAATTGTCCGGCGCCAGCCTTCAGGGAATCGCTCGACCGGTCAGCAGCCGCCGTGAGGCCAGCCGTCAACACGCACGCCCCGAAAAGTAGCAGAGCGACGAGGGACGTTCTGGCAGCGGGAGAATTCATCGTTGATCGCATTCTGATTTCGACCGTTCGGCGAGACCCGGTTTTCTCGACAATCATTCGACCGGACCGGCAGCGCAATTTCAAACCACATGCCGAATGGGCACAATGCGTGATCGTGTGACGAGACTCAGGCACGCTGCTGAGGCAGGCGGAACACGCGGCTCGACACTGACAGGAATCCGGAATGACTCCGACTTTCAGCGACGACGAACTGCTGGCGTTTCTCGACGAACTGCTGCCGAACGAGCGGGCGTCGCTGATCGAGCAGACGCTGCGTGACTCAGACGAGTTACGAAACCGCCTGGCCGGCCTGATCCGCCGCCGCGACCAGGGCGGCCACACTGTCGGCGAAATCTGGCGCCGCTACCGCCTGACGTGCCCCGACCGCCAGACAATCGGCAGCTACCTGCTCGGCGTATTGGACGAGCCACTGCAGCAGTACATCCAGTTTCACCTGGAAACCATCGGCTGCCGCCTGTGCGGGGCGACCATCACCGAACTCGAAGAAGCTCAAACCGCCGAGTCTGACCGCCCCACCCAGCGCCGCCGCCGCTACTTTGAGTCTTCCGCGGGCCACCTGAGAAAGCGATAGGCTGCCGGCGCGATGTCGCACGCGAATTACGTGCGACTGAAGAAGCGGGAGTGGATGGGAATCGAACCCACCTGGCCTCTTTTCAGAGGCCACACCGGGTTTGAAGCCCGGGGTCCTGTCGACGCTACCGGTGACAATGACAGCACTTGCGACGACGCCCTGACCGTGGTTGGGCGCATGGTTGGACAACCTGATGCCGCTGCCGGCCCGATTCCGCCGACGCTCGACGCAGTCCGGGACGCGATTGCCGCCTGCGACGAACTGCCGGAGCACATTCGGGCGGCAGTGCTCGCGCTGCTGGAGATGGTCGAGCCGAAGGATTTGCATTGCGAATGACGGCTTCTTTCGGATGTCCTGAAACCTCGGGACTTAGGTATAACTCCCGAGGTTTTAGGTATAACGAAACGAGCCCCGCGAAAAGCCATGCCACCGAACGATCACACATCGCGAGTCCTCAAGCTGGTTCGTGAAGCGGGGATTCTTCGGCCCCGCGATCTCGACTCGCATCAGATTCCCCGCGACTACCTGAAAGCACTACACCGCCGCGGCCTGCTGGAGCGAATCGGCAGGGGACTCTACGTGCTGCCTGAAACCGAGCCGACTGAGTTCCAGACGCTTGCGGAAGCCTGCAAGCTCGTGCCACGTGGAGTGATCTGCCTGCTGTCTGCCCTCCAATTTCACGGGCTAACGACTCAGGCTCCGTTTGAAGTCTGGATGGCCATCGGTGAGAAAGACTGGAAGCCGACGACCGATTATCCACCTCTGCGGATACTGCGTTTCTCCGGTGACGCCCTGACTTTTGGCGTTCAGGAAACGACGATTCAGAACGTGCCGGCTCGTGTGTACTCGCCTGCAAAGACGGTCGCGGACTGCTTCAAGTACCGGAACAAGATCGGCCTGGACGTGGCGATAGAAGCGCTCCGCGATACCTGGCGACAAAAGCGTGCGACGATGGATGAGCTACAGACGGCGGCGAAAGTCTGTCGAGTCGCCAATGTCAT
>JAPOLP010000696.1 GCA_029977045.1 Planctomycetota bacterium | reverse complement strand
GCCGCCCTCGACGAGGTCAACATCGACCGCTTCCTCGAGCTCGTCAATCGCTTCCGCGATCGTCCGAACGGAGCCGTCGGCGAGTTCCGTGAGCCAGATGCCGGGCTGAAAGCCGCCGAACTTTGGCACGGGCTGTCCAGCGTCGTATGGAATGTCGTCGGGCTTCGTCCAGGGAATGTCGCGACGAGCCTCGACAACCATCAGCGTATTTGAACTTCCGTCTGTGATGTCACGAATCGGTGTCCCTTCGCCACCTTCGCCGAAGGCCGTGTTAGAGCCTGTCAGTGCGAAGTAGCAAGCAACTGTCGATCCTTCCGGCTCATTCGGGTGACGAAAGACCGTCGGCATCTGCTTGAGGACCTTCAGGTTATTCTCGCTGTCCCAGGGTTCATCCAGTTTGTACTCGTTGTAAAGGTCTGACGCGTCAACGTACGGCAGAATGGCGACGCGCCAGGAATGCGTCGTCTTTCCATCCGGACCTACGAGAACTGGTGGTGGAAAATGGTTATGCACGGCGTGGTAGTTGTGCAGTGCGAGACCGATCTGCTTGAGGTTGTTAATTGACCTCGTCCGACGAGCAGCTTCGCGTGAACCCTGAACCGCCGGCAGCAGCAGCCCGACCATCACCGGCAGGCTTCCCGTGTCGGCTTCTGCAGTCAGGCTCGCGATCCTTGATTTGGCTGAAATGTGGGCGCTGTTCAGGAAGTTTCTGACGACAGTCAGAGAATCGCCCATCGCTTTCCGGACCTGGGCGGGAGCTGCGTCCGGGTTTCGAGCTGCCGCTTCCGCCGACTGTCGTTCAACCACGTCGAGCATGTTTCGAGCAAGCGGGATCAACGCCTGAGCGGTCTCGGCAACCTGCTTCGCTGCGGCTTCGTCCCGGCAATGCGCGATGACTTCACCCCGTCCGGCCTTGCCGATCGACGAGCCGCCGACGATCAGTTCGGTCTGCTGCCATAGAGGCGCGAACGCTGCCGCTGGACCAGAACCGGCACCATTGCCACTGTCAATTACCGCCCCCAACGCTTTCATGTTGGCGGCGAAGGCCATCTGGTGATGGCTGACGGCTTTGAATTCGTCGAGCCAGCCCGGTGAGGTCGCATTTGAGGTCGCGGCTACGACGACAGCACGGACCATTTCGTCATCTCCAATCGCAATGGCATCCGGATTTGTGGCTTTGCCACCCGGCGGGACAAATGTCGCCATCAGCGGGCCACGCGGCTTTTCCCGCTGCTGCAACTGAATCGGCCGCCGCCCTCGGATTATCAGTTCATCTGCGACGAACGACTTCGCCCATGCATGAACGCGTTCGCCAGCACCGTTCTCAGGTGTAAACAGAGCAACCGGACGATTGCCAACCGGAAGCGACGACCGCTCGTCCGGCATTCCTACAACAATTACCTGTTTCAGGTCGGCGATTTTGGTTCCGGGGCTGCCGAGAGTTCCCAGCATTTTTTCGACTCCGTCAATCAGCGGGGCGACAGTCTCCTCGCCAGCCAGCTGCGACGGGCGAATGCCGAGCAGCAGATTGGTGTTCGTTGGCACGTACGACAGATCGAACGGCTCGGCAGCCTCGCTGCGTTCACGCCTTGCCTGCGTCTTGTCCGCCTGTGCGAACAGTGTGTCTTCAGGTTGTCCTGACGCAGCGGCCACCACTTGAGCCCCAACAGTCGCCACTTCTTCAGACACGACGATGTCTTCTGGTGATGCATTCGCCGGGGGGGCGCTTCCCGCCAGTGCCTGTCTGGATTCCGGCGGCTTGATTCCACAGAGCACCAGGCTGGCCGCCAGCAGCAGGGTGATGACTGCGCCGTGACGCCAGAGCGACGGCACCGCGCGTGCGACTCGTGATTCCCTCAACATTTCCACTCTCCTTATCAGAGTACCCTTGACCGGTAGAAACGTGCGGGCGGGCCAGGCGACCGGTCGATCAGCCTGCCGCAGAGCCAGGGCAGCCAGTGTTTGCAGATAAGGTTCCGCTCCGCCGGAGAACTTCGCCGCAGCCGCATCGGCCGCGAGTTCCTGCTCAAGCCGCAGTCGGCGAGCCAGCCAGTGAACCAGCGGGTGGTAAAAGTGCAGCAGCAGTCCCGCCTGAGCACAGACCCAGCACGGAAAGTCGTTGCTGCAGATGTGAGCAATCTCGTGAGCCAGCACGCCACGCCGCTCGGACGCCGTCCAGTCGACGTGCTCTGGCGGCAGCAGAATCAGCGGACGCTTCCAGCCGACAGTCGCCGCCGACGCGATCGTCTCCGAACGCCGTACTTCGATGGGCCATCGGTAGCCGAACTCGGTACACAGGACGTCGACCTCGGCGAGTATTTCCGCGTCAGTAATCACTTCGCTGTTTCGACGATGCCGAGCAACAGCCAGCAGCCCAAGCAGCAGCCTTGTGACAGACACCGCAAGCCCTGCGACAAACAGCCATGCCAGCCATCCGGTCCAGGCAAGCGACTTCGCCTCTTCAACCGTGTCCGCAGCCTCAGTCATCATCGCCGAGCGCTGACCAAGCCGCTGCCACAGATCGCCTGCCGCCTCGACCAGCAAAGCAACCGTTGTCGCGTCAACGGTTGCGGTTGACGACTCGCCAGCCGCAGGCGATCGAGTTTCGTTGCCGACTGGTCGTACCGCGTTTTCGGTGGAAACAGCAGCGTTCGCGACCCCGTCACGGCGCGACGAATCAGAAATCGACCAGCGAGGCCAGGGACTCAGTGCCGCGACGCTTACCGCCGTGATCAGCAGCAGCGTTGCGAGCGTCGCCAGCGCTCCGCTGCGAGGATGTCCGCGTCGAGCCAGCAGATAGACCGGCATCGCGACAAGACACAGCACGCTGATCTGCCCCATCAGCCACAGTAAGGCCAGTCCAAACTCGTTCATGATCGAGACTCCGGTCGGATTCAGAAGACAAACTTCCGAGGCGAACTATTTCTGCTCATCAAGAATGCGCTGCAGCGTCTCGCGCTCCTTCTTCGACAGCTTCTTCCGGTCGAGCAGGCTGACGAGCAGCTTCTCGGTCGAGCCGCCGAACACGCGGCTAAGCAGGTCGTTGACCAGATTGTTCGAGACCTCGTCGAACGACCGAGCCGGTTCGTAACGAAACGGTCGTTCGTCGGTTGTCTGCCGAACGAAGCCCTTCTCCAGCAGGATGCGTACGAGCGTCGCGACCGTTGTGTACGCGAGGTCCCGGCCCGCTTCGGCCAGCCGGTCGCGTACGTCCTGCGGCGTAAGCTCACCGTGGTCACAGAAGACCTGCATGATTTCGAGTTCCCGCTCCGTCAGCTCTTTCGCCTTTGGCCTCGCCATGTCGCTCTCCGTTGGCCCGGTCAGGTTCAGGCAGGAAAAACTAAATAACCAAATTTGATTTAATCGTAAACCTGTCAAAAGAACTGTCAACCCCTCTTTTCCCAAAAGAAAAGCAGCTGCCGAGCCCCGAAATAACAAAAACAGCGAGCCAGCTTCACATGCCGGGACACGGGTATTGCGGACGCCGAATCAATAAAGTCCGGAAGCGTTGGACTGACTGCATTCTCTTTTGATGTGAGTTGCCGTGATGAGTATTCGACTTACCGCCTGCACCGCCCTGCTGAGCCTGCTGGCCGCGAACAATTCGGATTTCACCGTACACGCTGCAGAGCTACCGGCTGGCGTTTCGCGAGTAGCGATTGGTGTGCGGCTCGACGATCGGGTGGTGTCGGCTCTGGTCTCGCCTCGGTTTCTGGAGCCGGCGTCGCAGCAGACTCGCGTGCTGCTGGTTGTGGATGAGAACCGCGACGGCGAAGAGTTCGCTGGCCAGGTCGAGGAGACCTTTGCCCGGCTTGCGTCTGATGCGGGACGACGAGCTGAGATCGCTCTATTACGAATTGAGAAAGAAACGAAGGCGGCAGTGTTTCCACCGGAAGGCACTCCGTACCAGGGGCCGGATCCAGTGGCTCAATACTTGTGGCGGTGGATTGGAATGGCG
>JAPOLP010000454.1 GCA_029977045.1 Planctomycetota bacterium | reverse complement strand
TTTCCGCCGGACTCACCAACTCCGCCATCACCACCGGAGAAAAGTGCCGATGCAACGAGGTACAGAATCAGAACCACGGCAGCACTACCAAGAGCCGATACGGCGTACGCCGGCGGAACTCGTTGAACGGCTGTCTTAATTCGATCGATCATTGCCGCCAGCGGTGAGTCGCCGTCAGCAACGTCGCCTGCACTTTCCGCCGAAACGGTTCCAGCGTCCGGTTCCGAAGCTTCGACCTGCTCCGGAAAATAGCCAGCGACCGCAAGCCGCCGATCGTCATCGGTCGTGAAGCGTCGAACGAGCACCAGCTTCTCGTCGAGCGCAATCGAATTCGCGTCGCACCATTGCCGCACGAACTCCAGTGCGGCGGACCGATATGCGGACTTGCTTTCGTTCGACCACTCGGCAGCCTCAGCGACAACCTGCTCTGCCGTGCTGAAGTCGAGTTCGTCTGGACTGCGCGACCGTCGGTACCGATCCGCGTAAGCCTCCGCGACGTCCGACGGATCGAATCCGCACCCAAGTACGAACAGTACCCGGCAATGACGCACGCGACGCTGGGCCGACTCATCAGAAGAAGAACGACGTCCGTCAGACTGCCCGTTTCCTGACGCCATTTCGCTTTGCTCCGAATTCCAGGGGGCCGGTCACAAGCAACCGACTCGATTCAATCTCAACCGCCGCTCACCGGCGGAAAACACGTCACCGCACTGGCTTCCGTGAGCGGAGCCGAATCGTCGGCATAGTCCGTTCCAATAGCGACATGCAGATGCGGCAGCAGGGGTTCCAGAGCCGGGCATTGCTCACGTAAAGCAACCCGAAGGTCGGCAACCGTCGCCGGATCCGGCAGCTCGACAGCCACAGTCTCGGCCCCAGCCAGATCGCGAGCCCGAGCGAAAAAGCGAACATCAATCTGCATCGTAAATCCCTGCGGAACCTGGTTTCCTGGCGTCTCAGTCTGACGCGAATCGCCCCATGTTCGGAATCACCGGGTCAGGCTGCAAGGTTCGCGGAATGGCGAACGGAACAAACGCACGATGCTCCAAATGCAGAAGCGTCCGAACTGCCAGAACAGGCCGTCAGATTCAGCGTTCCTGCGGCGCTGCGGTTTTCGCAACACTCGCTGCGACGGCGATATGCGGAGCCGGCACGCTGACACCCTGCGTGAGCTGCAGATTGGCCGGCACATTCTCGGCACAGTCCTCAACGCGGCGAATCGACGCACCGAGTGAATTCAACCGCTGCTCGATCTGCTCGTATCCGCGATCGAGATGATAGATCCGCCGGATGACCGTATCGCCTTCGGCGGCCAGAGCAGCCAGCACCAGTGCCGCACTGGCTCGCAGGTCGGACGCCATCACGCAGGCTCCGCTCAGCCGACCGACGCCGTTGATGATCGCACTCGGCCCTTCGCGATGGATCCGTGCCCCCAGGCGAACGAGTTCGGCAACGTGCATGAACCGATCGGGAAAGACCTTGTCGGTCACGACGCTGATCCCGTCGGCGAGACTCAGCAGTGCCATGAACTGAGCCTGCACGTCGGTCGGCAATCCCGGATACGGCAGCGCGGAACACTCTGCCTGTTTGAGCGATTGCGGCCCGCGAACCCTCAGTGTCGCCCCGGTCGATCCGCTGCCGGCTTCAATTTCCGTGATCTCGACGCCAGTCTCTTTCAGCTTGTCGAGAATCGCACTCATGTGCCCAGGGCAGCAGTTCTCGACAGTGACATCTCCTCGCGTCATCGCACCGGCAATCAGAAACGTCGCAGCCTCAATCCGATCCGGAATGATCGTGTGGTCGGTTCCGCCCAGCCGCCGGACGCCTTCAATTCTGAGGAACGGTGTCCCCAGTCCGTCGATCTTCGCTCCCAGCGAGCGGAGAAAGTTTCCGAAGTCGACAACCTCGGGCTCACACGCGGCAGATTCGATCGTCGTGACACCGTCAGCCAGAACCGCGGCAGCTAGAACATTGCAGGTTCCCGTGACCGTGCTGCCAAACGACCCACCCAGGAAAACCCGGTTACCTCGCAGCCGCTTCGCCGACGCCATCACGTAACCACGTTCGATCCGGATATCCGCTCCGAGAGCTTCCAGGCCTTTCAGATGCAGATCGATCGGACGGTCACCGATGTTGCAGCCGCCGGGGAGCGAAACACACGCTCGCCCGCGTCGCGCCAGCAGCGGTCCGAGTACGCAGATGCTCGCGCGCATCCTCCGCACGAGTTCATAGTCCGCGACCGTCGCCGAGTTGTCGATCACTTCGAGCTGCAGCGACTGATCATCCTGGCGTTCAACCAGCAGGCCCAGCGTGCCGAGCAGACTTGCCAGCGTGCGGACATCGACCAGATCCGGGACGTCGCGCAACGTGACAGCGTCGTCAGCCATGATCGACGCGGCCATAATCGGCAGCGCCGCGTTCTTAGCTCCGCTGACTCGAATCCGTCCCTGCAGAGGCGTCCCGCCCCGCACGACAAACATGTCCATCCCTGGACCTCCCGCCGACGACCGACGTCGCCGCGTTCTGTCTTACTTCTTTTTCGCCCACACCACTCGGGAATGCCCGGCGAGATCCTTCACAGTCGCAGCCGGCTCGAACACGCCAGCCTGCGCGAACAGGGCCGCGACGGCGGGTGCCTGTTCCGAGCTGATCTCCAGCAGCATCGCTCCGCCAGATTTCAAACGACCGTGACCGTCATTGATGATCCGCCGCACGATGTCGAGGCCGTCGGCTCCGCCATCGAGAGCCCGTCGCGGTTCGTGCAGCCGAACGTCGGGCGGAAGCGTATCCATTTCCGCGGTCGTCACGTAAGGCGGATTGCTCACGATCAGGTCGAACAGTCCGCCCTCTGGAACCGGCTGAAACAGGTCGCCCTTCAGCAGCGTGACGCGATCGCCCAGCTCGTGCTTCGCGAGATTCCTCGTCGCCACCGCAAACGCCTGGTCGTCGATCTCTACCGCCGAGACAACTGCCGACTTGCAGTTCTCTGCGATCGCTGCGGCAACGCAGCCGGAGCCCGTGCAAAGATCGATGACCTGCGGCGACTCCATTTCACGAGCCAGCTCGAGCGCCGTGACCACCAGCGTTTCGGTATCGGGCCGCGGAATCAGAACGCCGGGCTCGACTTCAAAATCCAACCCGAAGAATTCGCGAAAACCAACAAGGTAAGCGACAGGTTCGTGTCCGGCCCGGCGTTTGACGAGATCCCGCATCTTCGCCCGCTCTTCAGGCGTCAGCGGCGCGTCGTATTCCGTGTAAAGCTGGATGCGCTGACAACCCCGCGAAAACGCCAGCAGGATCTCCGCATCAAGCCGAGCCGTCTCGCACTCGTGCTTCTTCAAATGGTCGATCGTCCAGTCGAGGACCTTCTTGACGGTCCAGACTTCGGCATCCGACGACTGATGGGCAGTCCCTTCGCTCACGATCACTCCATTGCCAGATTGAGGCCGGTGCTCCGCTACCGAAGCGGCGCGGCCAGATCAGTCCTCGGACCTCTCCGCATCATGTTCGTCGATTTCCGCTTCCTCGGCTGCCGCCTGGGCGGCACGCTGTTCAGCTTCAGCATCGGCACTTGCGATCTTTGCCAGCCGCACTTTCTTTCGATGCGCGTGCAGGCCTTTCATCAGCAGATCAATCGTCTTGCCCATCTCACTCAGCGCGCGAGTGACCTGCTTGCGATCGAGCGCTTCCCTAGCCGCCGCCACCGCGCGGTCATGCTTCGGCCAGTCGATCGTCCAGCTCTCCTCGACAGCCAGTTCCCGCAGTTCGCGAGTCAGCTTCGCCAGCCCGGCGAGGAACTCCTGAGTCGGTCGAGCTCCAGCCACGCGATAAGTCTGCGGCCGCAGTTCCGTATCAGGCAGCGGCTCCTGCTGAGCCGGGCGTTGCTTCATCCAGTAAGCAATCAGCGCAAACAGCGACAAGGCACCGATTCCAGTAAACACGCCGCCGCCAATCCAGTGCTTCATGACGATCAGCACGGCACCGACTCCGATCACCAGAATCGTCAGCCAGAAGAACAACATCCAGAACGCACCGACCGACGACTCCTGCTGCGGCTGAGGAGCCGTTGCCGTCTGGTCAGACTCTGGCTCATCGGGGGCACTACCGCAGACAGCCACAGCAACGGTCACGTTGTCCGACCCGCCACGCATATTCGCGAGATTGATCAGCAGCCGGACCGCTTCGTCAGCGGGCAACGTCTGCAGAATCATCCCGATTTCATGATCGGCCACGTGTCCAGTCAGGCCGTCGGAACACAGCAGAAATCGATCGCCGGGAAACACAACGAATGGCCCGTCGATGTCCACTTCAGCCGACGGCTCGGGACCAAGTGACCGCGTGATGACATGCTTCGCTTCGGGCAGGAACGCTTCGCCGGGCTTCAGCCGTCCGGCACGAGTCAGCTCCCACTCCAGACTGTGGTCGAACGTCAGCTGCTCAATCCGATCGCCTCGAACTCGATAGCAGCGGCTGTCGCCAACGTGCCCGACAATCGCTCCCTGCGAGCACAGCACCAGAGCGACGCACGTCGTCCCCATCCGGTTGAAGTCGCGATTCTCCATTCCACGCTGGTAGATCTGACCGTTCGCCTTTTCGATGGCGTCCGTCAGCGCCTCGGAAATCGATTCGGTGCGGCTCTTGAAATAGGTCAGCGGAATCGAATCGACGGCCATCTTGCTGGCCAGCTCGCCGACCGCATGACCACCCATCCCATCGGCGACAAGCAACAGATGCCCGCGACGTTCCCAGTCCTCAGAGGTCGAACTGAACTGAACTGTGTACGAATCCTGGTTGTTCTTTCGGCGCAGACCGATGTCGCTGTCTACGGCGTGTTGAACTTTCTGTTCCCAGCGCATCGGATTCGTATCCCTGCCAGCCGATCTGCGAGCCCGCTCGATCAGAACCAGTCACTGCGTCGCGCACCTTCCGGGCCGCAATCTTCCAGAGCCTCTTGCGAGGCAGTCTCGTGTACCCGCCGTCACGGAAGCAAGCTCGCCCGGACCAGGCGGCAGGATTCCACCGAACTCCCGCCAATCCCGAAACCAGTGTCAGGACGAGGCTCCGAAATGCCGGCTTAGGGTCCGCAGACGATGGACCTGGTGCGACGTGACGACACCAATGACTACGAGAATCGCGGCGAAGATCAACGGGTAATGCCAGGGAACCGCCTCTTCCGGCCGTATCCACAGAAACGTCGCGTACGATGCCAGCGAAACGCTGGTCATGAACAGCACCAGCCCCTCGTGGAAGAACAGCCCGGACGCCACGATCAGCAGCGGATAAACGACCAGCAGCGGTCCTACTGGATCGGCAGCAATCAGCAGCATCTGCGTGAGGAAACCGGCGTCGGCTGCCAGCCACGCATAGCGAGACAACAAAGCCAGGTTCTCGCTGCGCTGCACC
>JAPOLP010001017.1 GCA_029977045.1 Planctomycetota bacterium | reverse complement strand
TGAGCCGCCTCTGCCAGCCACCGTCCTGATCGAACGCGTAATACGCGATCAGCCGTTCGTCGCGACGTGTTTCCTGCGACCAGGCTCGCCAGCGTTCGTGGCGGGCGTCGCGTTGTCCCGACGCCCGCGATTCCAGCGTCGCGATGTCAACAAACCGTTCAGGCGTGACGGTTGCTTCCGAGTACTCGCCGTCAACGCTGCGGTTCAAAGCCTGGCCGGCAGTCAGCAGGCGTTTGTCCGATGCTGGCTGCTGAAGTTCCACTTCACCATCGAAGACCTGGACGTTGGCGCCTTCCGGAGAAACCGACAGACCGAACTCGGTTCCCAGATCGACGACCTTCATCTCGTCAACTTCAAGCGAAAACCCACGAGCGGCCGGCGGCACCTGAGCCCGCAGACGCCCACTCCTCACTCGCGCCAGCGATGGCGATTGCAGATCGAGTTCCGCCGGACCTTCAACAATGACTGTCGCACCACAGAAGAATTCGATCTGGGCATGTCCCGATGTGAGAGCAAGCCGTCCCGGCGGCAAAGCGTCTCCGACTTCAAGCGGCGTCTGGCCCGTCGCCCAGTCGGCGTCGATCAGTCGAGTGACCAGAGCCACTCCTTGTGACGTCGCTTCTTCCGTTTCGTCGCGGAGGTCTGTTTCTGCAACTGCGGCAGTTGAAGAATGCTGCCGCGTCATCAGTTCCAACTGAACGAGCCGACCTGTCTGGATGCAGATTACAACAGCGGCCACAACCAGCATCCACCTTCGCGGTCGCCATGTAGCAACGGTCGCCAGAATGTGGCTTTCAGGTGGCTGATCGACGTGCTGGTGAGCGCAGCTACGTGAGGAATCGGGGACTGCGGCGATTCCTGCTTCACCATCGGACCTCAACGCAGCATTCATCATCTGCAACCGGACGTAGTGCGATCGGGCTTCTTTGTCACTGCGGAGAGTCTCTCGGACTCGTTCAACTCCAGCGTCGTCGAGTGTGCCGTCTTCCCAGTCGAGCAGCAGCGATTCAAGTTCTTCAAATCGGTCGTGGGCCGTCATGACTCACCCTCCGTTGCCAGGCGAACCTGAATGCACTCAGCGAGATGACGGCGGGACCGCATCAGTGCGACCTTGACGGCACTGACACTGCGGTCGACAGCGTCCGCGAGTTCTGAGATTGACATCGACCGCAGATAGCGACGCTCAATCAGTTCGCGATTACCGGAAGTCAAAGTTTCGAGGCACTGCCTTAAGGCATTCCGGAACAGGTCCAGTTGTTCCGCCTAAGTTTCAGCTTCAGCACCGATCGCTTCGGCCAGTTCTCCGTCTAGAAGTAACTTGTCCCGTTTTTGGTCCCGGACGCTGGCGAGCGCCTGAAATCGAGCAATTGCGAAGGCCCACGGCAGAAATTGTTTCTTGCCGTCGAACTCGTCGACTTTCCGCCATAGGACCATGTTCGTTTCCTGCAGCACATCCGCTGCCCGCGCATGGTCTCCCAGCAGCGAAAACACGTACCCGTAGAGTCGATTCTGACTCTTGGCAAGGTGTTGCACGAAGTGTTCAACGTTGTCTGGTGGTGTCATCGCGAATCCTACACGACCGGCGGTTGCAGACATTTACCGCGAAAAACAGCAGGGTTACATCATTCTCCAGGAATTCTGAGAGGAACTGTCTTCGGACAGTGAGTGCTGCAATGCCTGTTCATAGAGTCTCATTTTGAGGTTTTCGCGAGCGCCCCCGTTGGAGCACAGACTTCAGCCTGAGGCCGGCCTGCCAGGCACACCAAAGTATGCGCGCGTCTGCTCCCTGTCTAAACGGCACGCCGATAGGCCGGAAAACTCAGCAACAAAATTGAGGCCATCAGGCAAACTGGCTACGGACTCGAAGTCGACGAACAGCGCGTCTTCAAGTGCCGCCAGATACTCCGTAACAAACCCTACTTGAGCAGCTTCTCTGTCGGCACGATCAGGCGTTCGTCGAGCATTTTCTCGATCAGCTTCTTTGCGAGCGGGCCGGCCTCGGCACCACCTGAGCCGCCGTGTTCGAGCACGACGACGAATGCGACCTGCGGCGAGTCGGCAGGAACGAAGCCGGTAAACCAGGCGTGATCGCTGCCTCGCCCTGTTTCGGCGGTTCCTGTCTTGCCGGCGACGGTGACTTCGTCAAGCCGCACTTTCCGACCGGTTCCTCGCGAGACGACCTGCTCCATCCCCTCGCGCAGATGCTGCAGCGTGCCGGTGTGAAGCGGAACATGATCACGTAGCTTCGAGGTAACAGGAACGACGTCGACATGGCCGCTTTGATGAACTGTTCGGACGACGTGCGGCGTCACGAGGTCTCCGCCGTTTGCGATCGCCGCCGTCAGCCGCACGATCTGCAGCGGAGTCACCGCCAGTGTCGACTGCCCAATCGCGAAGTTCAGCGTTTCGCCTGACTGCCAGGCGGACCTGGTCGAGGACTGCTGCTCGTTGTACGCGGCGAGCTGAATCGCATGCGGCGTTCCCGGTTCGGGAACGTGCCCCGCAGACTCACCCGGCAGGTCGATTCCTGTCGGCAGCCCAAAGCCCATTCGGCGCGACCAGAACGCCAGACGGTCTGGGCCGAGCCGGTGGCCAACGTTGTAAAAGTAAACGTTGCACGACTGGGTGATTGCGGAAGTCAGCGTCAGGTCGCTGTGGCCG
>JAPOLP010000446.1 GCA_029977045.1 Planctomycetota bacterium | reverse complement strand
CGACGGGTGCATCGGAGACTCCGGAGAGCTGTCTGAAACTTGTAGGCCGGATCAAGCGGAGCACCGCTCCGGCAATTCGAGAAGGTTTACGCATCGATGTCCAAAGACTGATCAATGCCGGAACAGCGTCGCTACGCTCCTCGATCCAGCCTACGGAGACGCAACCCGACCAACGCAAACTAACCGACCAGTTCGGGCATTGGACGCGCGTCTCCAACGAGGTACTGCGGGCGACCGGCGAGGTCGTTGAACTGAGTTGTTTTGACGTCGATGCCCAGTCGCTGATAGAGCGACGCGAAGATTTCGCGAAAGTGGACAGGTCGATCAAGTGGTTCTTCGCCCCAGCGGGTTGTTGAGCCGATGACCTGGCCGCAGTGCATTCCGCCACCTGCGATCAAAGCACCGCCGACTTTCGGCCAGTGATCTCGTCCGGCGTTCGAGTTGATCTTCGGAGTGCGACCGAATTCGCCCCAGGCGACGACGGCGACTTCGTCGATCAGGTCGCGGTCGATCAGATCCTGCAGCAGTGCTGAGAGGCCAATGTCGAACAGCGGCAACGCGCCGCGGGCTTCGTTGAAGTTGTCTTTGTGCCAGTCCCAGTTGTAGTCCCCGGTCAGCATCCGGCCGAACGGCCAGCGAGTGAACGACAGTGTGACGCACCGGGCTCCCGCTTCGATGACTCGGCGAGCCAGCAGAAACTGATCGAGCAGCGTGCGGCCTTCGCGTTCGTTCGGGAACGTCTGGTCGAGCGCGTAGCGGCTGCGGATCGAGTCGCTCTCGTTGCTCAGATCGAGTGCGTCGGCCAGCCGCGACGACGTCAGAACCTCGAAAGCCTGCTTGTGGAATTCGTCGAGGCCCGCGATGAACTCGGGCCTGTCCGCCGAGCGGCGAAAGCGGTCGAAGCTGGCCAGCAGCGATCGGCGATCGGTCAGCCGGTTGAGGCTCGCGCCGTTGAGCATGATGTTTTTGCGATCGACGGCGGCAACTTCAAACGCCGAGTGAGCCGCTCCCAGATAGCCCGGCTGTCCGGGCGGTGTCCGCAGAATGAATCGCGCATCGGCATCAATCGGACTCAGATCGACAGACGGCGGAACTCCGGGCACGCGCGGGCCGAACGACTTTGAGAGGATCGCTCCCAGCGACGGCCAGTCTCCGGGCGGAAAGCCGGCGATGATCGGCGACGACGGCATCGCCGGATGTGACTCCCAGCCGGTCGAGCACCAGTGAAGATTGTGGTCGTTGCGAAAGCCCATCAACGATCGAACCAGTGTCAGCCGGTCTGCCATGCCGGCCAGCCGAGGCATCAGTTCGCAGATTTCGATGCCGGGCACGTTCGTCGCGATCGGCTGAAACTCGCCGCGGATTTCCGACGGAGCCAGCGGCTTCAAATCGTACATGTCCAGGTGCGACGGTCCGCCGGGCAGCAGGATATTGATAATGCCCTTCAACCGGCGCGGCCGCGACGATTCCGCTTCAGCTTTCAGAATGCCCGGCAGCGACAATCCGCCGAGTCCCAGCGAGCCAATCTGCAGCCAGCTTCTTCGCGAAATTCCATCGCAGAATCGTGAGCCCGTTCCGGGAATCCTCAGCATCGTCCACTCCCCTGGCAGGATGAGTCGCAAGCGTTGAGCGATCATACCGACGCGAAACGGACTCCCAAACATTGATGGGTGCCGGGGATCGCCACTGCGTTTTCCCGGCACGGTCGCTCCAGTAAACAACGTTCTCCAGACACGTTGATTGTTCGGCTGTTGCCAGGGTTATTTCTGATGCTCAAACACCGTTGGTTCTTCGCGTTACTCATCATTTTTTCCGAAGCACTCAGTGGCAGCGCGGACGACTTTCCGACTCCACACAACACCGAGCCCGATCTCTCCATTCCGCTGATGCCGGCAAAGGAAGCGGCAGAGCGGATGCAGGTGCCGGATGGCTTCAAGGTCGGCGTGCTTGCCGCCGAGCCAGATGTGCAGAATCCGATCGCGATGGCGTGGGATCGGCGCGGGCGGTTGTGGATAGCGGAGAACTACACGTACGCCGAGAGCAAACAGCGATTCGAGTTGTCGCTGCGGGATCGTGTGCTCGTGTTCGAGGATGCAGACCGCGATGGCGTTCCGGAATCGCGGACGGTCTTCACGGACAAGGTGCAGATGCTGACCAGTGTCGAGGTCGGACGCGGCGGCGTGTGGCTGATGTGCCCGCCGCAGGTGCTGTTCATTCCCGATGCCGACGGCGATCTCGTGCCGGACGGACCGCCGCAGGTGGTGCTCGATGGATTCACCGTCGCCCAGGCCAACTATCACAATTTTGCGAACGGGCTGCGCTGGGGACCGGACGGCTGGCTGTATGGCCGATGCGGGCATTCGTGCCCCGGACGGCTCGGCGTGCCGGGAACTCCGGACGAGCAGCGGGTTCCGATTCGCGGCGGCATCTGGCGGTTTCATCCGGAGCGTAAAGTCGTCGAAGTCCTCTGCCACGGCACGACGAATCCCTGGGGCCATGACTGGGACGAGAACGGCGAACTGTTCTTCATCAACACCGTCAACGGGCACCTGTGGCACGCGATGCCGGGGGCTCATTTCAAGGAGTCGTTCGGCAACAGCCAGAACCCCGGCGTGTACGAGCGGCTGGACACGATCGCCGATCACTGGCACTTCGACACGACCGGCAAGTGGCACGAGAGCCGCGACGGCAAGGCCAACGAGTACGGCGGCGGACACGCTCACATCGGCACGATGATCTATCAGGGCCGCCAGTGGCCCGAGCAGTACCACAACCGGCTCTTCACGCTGAACATGCACGGTCTGCGAACGAACGTCGAACGGCTCGAACGCGAAGGCGCCGGTTACGTCGGACGCCACCAGGCCGATGTCTTCATCAGCGCCGACCGCTGGTTCCGCGGCATGGACTTGAGTACCGGCCCCGACGGTGCGGCCTACGTGATCGACTGGAGCGACACCGGCGAGTGCCACGAACACGCCGGCGTGCATCGAACCAGCGGCCGCATCTTCCGCATCGCTTACGATGGCCTCGCGCCAGCGGAATTGCGTGTTTCAAAGACCGAACTGCTGACACCGCGCTGCCTGATGGGCAACGGCCCGCTGCCGAATCTCTGGCAGCAATACCAGGCTGGCGAGACGTCCCCAGCGATGCTCCGAGAACTGCTGAGCCACCACGACGAGCACGTTCGAGTCTGGGCCATCCGGCTGCTCACCGACTTCTGGCCCCTCGACACGCTGATGGGACCGCAGCCGGACGCGGTTTACCCAACTGACAAAGCAACGTACGACGCATTCTTAAACCTGGCCCGCGACGACAAGTCCGGCCTCGTCAAACTGCAGCTCGCCTCGACGTTGCAGCGATTGCCGGTCGACAGGCGAGCGAAACTCGCTGCGGCTCTTGTGACCGACGAACGCTTCGCTGCCGATCCGTACCTGCCGGCGCTGACCTGGTATGGCCTGATTCCAGTCGGCGAGTCCGCTCCGCAATCGCTTGTTGAGATCGCCCGAAACTGTCGCTGGCCGCTGACGCTGCAGTGGATGACTCGAAACCTCGCCGACCGGATCGAATCATCACCAGCCGCCGTCAACTCGCTGCTGGAGCTGGCCGCGAAACTCGATCCCACGTTGCGACGAAGCGTTCTGTCAGGACTGGGCGAAGCGTTTCAAGGCTGGAGAAAGGCTCCGCAACCGAAAGCCTGGCCTGCGTTCGCGGCATCGATCCCCAATCCAAACGACGAAGCCGCCGAAACTAAGAAACTGATCCGCGAACTGAACGTGCTCTTTGGAGACGGTCGGGCTCTCGGCGAGATTCGCAGGCTGGTGCTCGACGAAACGCAGCCGCTGCCGACTCGACAGACCGCACTGCAGACATTGATCGACGCCCGACCGGACGATCTGCGGGAACTCTGCGAATCGCTGCTCAACGAGCGAGTCCTCAACGCGACTGCCGCGCGCGGGCTCGCTCTGTTTGACGACCCGGCCATCGGCAAGCGACTCGTCGAGAGTTACCGCCGCTTCGACCCACGCGAACGCCAGGCCGTCCTGAACACTCTCGTCTCACGTGCGAGTTTCGTCGCCGCCCTGCTCGACAACCTCGGCGATGGACGCAACGGGATTCCACGCGATGACGTGACGAGTCTCCACGCGCGACAGATCCTCGCGTTCAATGACGAGAAACTCTCACAGCGTCTCGCCGAAACCTGGGGCGTCCTGCGTGACACCTCGGAAGAACGTCAGCAATTGATCTCCGACCTGCGAACAAGGCTCTCACCCGAGACGCTCAAACAGGCTGACCTCGCCAGTGGCCGGACACTCTTCCAGAAGACCTGCGCGAACTGCCACAAGCTGTACGGCGAGGGTAAGCAGATCGGCCCGGACCTGACCGGCTCGCAGCGAGCGAACCTCGACTACCTGCTGCAGAACGTCGTCGACCCGAGTGCCCAGGTCCCCGCGAACTACCGCGTCTCGGTCGTCACTCTGAAAGACGGTCGCGTCCTGAGCGGCATCGTCGGCTCCCGCAACAACCGCACGCTGACCGTCCAGACCGCCACCGACTCGCACGTCATCGAGCTGTCTGAAATCGAATCTGAAACCCCGTCGCCACTTTCCATCATGCCCGACAACCAGCTCCAGACACTCACCGCCGAACAGCAGCGAGACCTCTTCGCCTACCTGATGCACCCCGTCCAGGTCGCCGTAGAACGGGATTCATCCCGTTCATCTTCTGAGCCTCGTGAAACGGAATAAATTCCGTTCTACGGCAGTGGGCTCCCTTCGCCTGCCTGAAGTACTCCCATCGCAGGCCGCTTTGCCCTGAGCCGTTCGACGGTTTCGTACCATGTCCGGGATCACTCGCCCAATGGTTCCTTCTTCTCAGTGATCGGCGGGCAAACCGCGGCCATTTCTCGATTCAGTGCGATGTAATCGTGCCATTTTTCCGGTACATCACCCTCGTGGTAGATTGCTTCGACCGGGCATTCAGGAATGCACGCCTCGCAGTCGATGCAGTGATCGGGATCGATGAACAACATGGATTCGCCCTCGCGAAACGACTCGCACGGGCAGACGACAACGCAATCGGTGTACTTGCAGCCAAAACACGGCTCGGTGACGACCATTGCCATAACCAGACTCCTTGAGAGAAAGAGACAACACTGAGTCAAAGCTCCGTCTGGTGAATGCAGATTCGGCTCGGAACGCGGACACTGAAATCCCTCTTTTTCTGAAGACAGCCGGCAGGAATCAGTTGGATGCTCGAAGACAGGTCGAATTGCGAGCTGCTGGCCGACTGGCAGAACGGCAACGATGCTGCCGCAAGTCTGCTCGTTCGCCGCTTCATGGCCCGTCTGACGGCTCTCGCTCGTGCGAGGCTGGCGAAAAAGCTCGCTCGGCGAATTGATCCCGAGGATGTCGTCATGTCTGCGTGGCGAAGCTTTTTCGTCGCCGCCAACCGT
>JAPOLP010000947.1 GCA_029977045.1 Planctomycetota bacterium | reverse complement strand
CGTGGCCAGTCACAATCACAAAACAGTGACTCCGACCATGCCCCGCATGGTCGGAGTTTTTTTATGCGATCGCTCGATCCCGCGAATCCGTGAATGAAACCGTCGTCAGCGGCCGTCAACGCTGTGAGTCAGCAGCTGGCAGATTGGACGCATTCATTCTGATAGCCGCTCCCGTAACGCCGGCATCGTCGGGAGACGGATTTCCCGGTTTGACAGTCTGTGCGGATTAGTCGCAATTGTCTCCTGGTCGGTTTGCCCTGTCCGGATAACTTCAGCCTGGCTGCCGTTGCCCGGTTGACGAATCGCCTCGCAACGCGGCGGTTTGCTCTCGTCTTTGTGATTAGACAAGGAGAAGCAGATGTCGGAGTTAACCCGGCGTGCCTTCGTTGGCGAGGTGGGAGTTGCGGCAGTTGCCGTGCCTGCCTTCGCCAGCCAGGCACCTGGCCGCGATATGTACGCGGTTGAGCGTTTTCAGCCGTTCATTGGCGAGGCCTTCCGCGTTTCGGCGGACGGCAGGACATGGCGACAGTGTGTGCTCGAAGAGGCCGTTGGAATCGGGCCGGCTCCTCGCTCTGATTTCCGCAAGCCCGTTTCGTTGATGTTCCGGGTCGTCGAGGGCGAACCGTTGCCGAGTGGCAACTACGTTGTCCTGCATCGCGAGCTGGGCCGGTTGATACTGCACCTGAATCCGGTCGAACTCGATCAGCGATCGGAAGTCATCTTCAACTGAGGCTGTTCACAGCCTGACCTCAGAAGGAACAGCACAGTGACGGACGTGGAACAGACGATGGTACCTCCGGTGTTCCAACCGGACGAAGCCATGCAGGCAATCCTTGACCAGCAGCACGAGCACCCGTTGACGATCGACATGTTCGAGGGTCGAGAGAGTGAGGTCTTCACCCTCGTCGATGGTGAGACCGAAGTTCCTCTGACGCTTGTCAAAGTCGAACGGCTGAAGAAGTACGGGCTCATTCAGTAAGTCGGGGCTGTGATTATCCGATGAGGGTTTTGTGAGTGGTGTGGAGTGAGAGGATACGGAGTTTGAGGAGTTCGAGTTCGCTGTAGCCGAAGGCCGGACGCTGACGCTGGAGCAGTTTCAGTGTGTTGTTGACGCCTTCCAGCGGGCCGCGGGCCGGTCGTGATGGGGGCGTCGTACCACGCCAGCAGGTGCGGGCGATGTCCGCGGAGCGTGTTGGTCATCTGCTGCAGGACGCGGATGCCGGACTTTTCCGCCCGGGGGCACCAGGCCGCCAGCCAGCGTTCGACCTGCCGTCTGGTGGCCTGTTTCCAGCACTGCCGCAGGCCTGCACTCTGATCGCATTTCGGCTTGAGATAGTACGCCGTTGCGAGAGACGCATTCAGTGACAGCGCATCCTTGAGCCGCTGGCCTTCGGCACGGTCCTCGTCCAGGTTCTCGGGGTACTTCAGCAGCAGCCAGCGAGTGCCTTTGAGGACAGCTTTGTGCAACCCGTCGGTGGCTTCGCGGTACAGGTCGCGGCGGAGCTTAGTCAGCTTCTCATTGCACAGCTTCACGACGTGGAAGCGGTCCAGGACCAGCCTCGCTTCCGGCAGGAACTCACGGACCGCTTTGCGGAATCCGCCCGCCATGTCGGAAGCAACCGCCCGTACCTGCGCCCGACTGTGGCGAAGCCGGCGGAAGAAGGGACGCAGCGTCTCGGAGCCGTGGCCTTCGCCCACGAACACGACCGCTCCAGAGTCGAGATCGAGAACCAGCGTCAGGTACTTGTGACGCCGGCCAACGTGGACCTCATCGACCGCCAGCCGCTGCAGGTGCCGAAGCTTC
Source organism: Planctomycetota bacterium (assembly GCA_029977045.1). Lineage (GTDB taxonomy): Bacteria > Planctomycetota > Planctomycetia > Planctomycetales > Planctomycetaceae > JAPOLP01. Next base: position 1,161 of record JAPOLP010000947.1, on the reverse strand, counting down.
GGCTGCCCGAACGTCTTCCGCAGCCGCCGCGTTTGAATGGTGTTGGCAAGGTCCCACGAGATCCCCAGGTGACGCGACACATCCTGCGGCGTCATGTAACACAGCAGTTCCGCCACGTAGCGTTCAAACGCCCGCGTGTGCTGCCGGTGCGGCTCGGCAAACGACACGCGGATGCGCTGCCGGTGCGGCTCGGCAAACGGCACGCGGACACGCCGTCGGGCGAAGCAGGTCTGACACTCGACCTTCGGCACGCTCAGCCTGATCCAGGTCTCTCGCGACCCGACCGGGACCGTCCGCCAGCGCCGCTCAAAACGTTCAACGATGCGAACCTTCCGGCTCCCGCAGCCCGGACAGCACAGCTTCTCGCGCGGCTGTTCAATCCGAATCGCCATCCCCCTGCGTGATACTCCGTTGACCGATACTGGTAGCTCCGAATGCCAGACGCGTGATGCAACAGACTCGTGGACATGCTGGAAACTCCGCTCTGAGGAAGGTGTCGTAACCACCCCAGTGCATCCCGGCATGTCCACCTTTAGCAACCAACAGCCATGACTTGCCGGATGAACCAGCAATACCGCGTCCTTGATGCTACAAGTGCCGACCCTGCTGTTTCTCGCATGGACGACGAAGCTGACAGACGACACAGACTGCCCGTGCGCCACTCGACAACAAAAGGTAGTGGGAACCAGCGAGTCTCAAGCCAGCAGATCGTCGATCACCTTTGACGGGTACACGTCGGTCAGTCGTTCGTCGCGGCCGTTGTGGGGCCAGGTGAGGGTTTCGTGGTTGAGGCCCAGCAGGTGCAGGATCGTGGCGTGCAGGTTGGCGGTCTGGCAGCGGTTTTCGACGGCCCGGTAGCCAAAGTCGTCGGTTGCTCCGTAGGTCTGGCCGCCTTTGATGCCGCCACCGGCCAGCCAGACGCTGAAACCGTAGGGGTGGTGATCGCGACCGTAGTTGGCGACGTCGCCTCGCTGTTCGGCAGCGGGCGTCCGGCCGAACTCGCCGCCCCACAGGATCAACGTCGAGTACAGCAGACCTCGGCGCTTGAGGTCCGTCAGCAGTGCTCCAACAGGCTGATCCGTGCGCAGGCAGCAGTTCTTTGTGCCGTTGTTGTTCGCTGAGTGCGTATCCCATGGCTGGCCAGCCATGAACAGCGAGACG
>JAPOLP010000427.1 GCA_029977045.1 Planctomycetota bacterium | reverse complement strand
AAGACTTCGAAGAAGTGCCGCCCAAGGGTTACAAGCGTTTGTTCCCCGGCAACGTGGTGCGCCTCAAAGGCGGCTATGTCATCGAGTGCACGGGCTGCGCCAAAGACGCTGACGGCACCGTGACCGAGGTTCTCGTCAAGACCGGCTGTCAGGTTGAGACTGGCGACCTGCTGATGCTGATCGAATAGCAACACTTTTCCGAGGATGACGAGATGCGTCTGCGCCTTTCCGCCCTGCTGGCAACGTTCTTCCTGGCACTCTGCCCTGCCGGGGAACTTGCGGGCCTTTCTGCCGCCGAACGCCGTCCGAACGTCATCCTGATCTACGCGGACGACCAGGGGTCGATCGACGCCAACTGCTACGGTGCGACAGACCTGATCACGCCGAGCATTGATGCTCTGGCGGAAAGCGGCGTCCGTTTCACGCAGTTCTACGCAGCTGCTCCAGTGTGTTCTCCGTCAAGGGCCGCTGTCATGACCGGGCGGGTTCCGCAGAGGGCCGGTGTGCCGGGCAATGTTTCCTCGGAAGAGGGACACGCGGGGATGCCCACTGAGCAGGTCACGATTGCTGAGATGCTCAAGTCAGCGGGATACGAAACGGGGCACGTCGGCAAGTGGCACCTGGGCTACACGCCCGAGACGATGCCCAACGGCCAGGGGTTTGATTACTCCTTCGGCCACATGGGCGGCTGCATCGATAATTTCTCGCACTTCTTCTACTGGAACGGCCCGAACCGACACGACCTGTGGCTGCAGGGTAAGGAAATCTGGCGTGACGGCCAGTACTTCCCGGACCAAATGGTTGAGCACGGCAGGCAGTTCATGGCTGCCAGCTCAAAGAAACCGTTCTTCCTTTACTGGGCGATCAACCTGCCGCACTACCCCCTGCAGGGGAAGGAGAAGTGGCGGAAGCAGTACGAGCATCTGCCCTCGCCACGAAACAAGTACGCCGCGTTTATTTCGTCGATGGACGAAGCCATCGGCGACTTACTGGTCGGGCTCGACGAGCTGGGACAGCGAGAGAACACAGTCGTCATCTACCAGTCCGATCACGGGCACTCGACCGAGGACCGCACGTTTGGCGGTGGCGGCAGTGCCGGGCCGTATCGAGGAGCCAAGTTCAGCCTGTTTGAGGGCGGTATCCGAGTCCCCGCAATCATCTCTTGGCCCGGCAGGCTGCCCGCTGGGGAGGTTCGCGGCCAGATGGCAACCAACTGCGACTGGCTGCCGACGATCGCCGATCTGTGCGGCGTCGATCTTCCGAAACGTCGGCTCGACGGAATCAGCCTGCGAAATGTGATCAGCGACGGTTCAGCAGCCTCGCCGCATCAGACGTTCCACTGGCAGACTGGCGGCGGAAGGAGTCCGCAGTGGGCCGTCCGCGACGGCGATTGGAAACTGATCGGCAACCCACGCGATACGAGCAACAAAGCACCGCTCGATAAGAACGACGACCGCTTCCTCGTGAACCTGGCCGACGACGTCACCGAAATGAAGAACGTCGCCGCTGACCACCCGGAGATTGTCGCGCGTCTGACTCAGCTCCACGATGCATGGGAAAAGGACTCCGCGTCCGAAAAGTGAAACCGACTGACGGTCGGCAGTCCATCTTGTCGTGAAACCCGTTTTGCCTGAACATCCGCCGTAACATCGAGTGATCCTGAATCGGTCACTCGACGCTGAAATGAGGAAGAGGCAAACGGTTCACGGAGGATGGCCATGCGGAAACTCGGACTGCTGACGTTGTGCTGTGTCCTTGGATTGGTTGTGTCGGTTGCTGCCCAGGACGAACCACGACCATTCGTGCCGGCCCCAGAGATCAACGGGCAGCCCGCTACGACTCTCGCAGCTGAAGACACCGACGACGCGCAGCCAGCGGAACCTATCCCTGCCGAATCTGGCAAGCGGCTTCTGACGTCTGACCAGATCACAGTTGTCCTGCAGGCAGCGGAACATCTGACTGCCGCTGGTTACGCGAAAGACGCCGCAATGCTTCATGAACGGGTCGAGCAAGTGCGAGCCGAACAGAAAAAGCTGCTTGAGGAGAAAACAGAGCAACTTAAGAAGCTCGAATCCGAGATTCGCGAACTGCGTCGTCTCAGCGGCCAGCCTTCACAGTTTCAGATCACTGTTCAGTTCGTTGAGGTCTCGAAAAGCCGCCTGCGTGAGCTGGGCTTGAATGCGAGTTTTCGCGACATCTCCGAAGCCAAACTTGCAGAGCTTCAGGGGACGACGCAACTGGTGTCGGCTCAGATCGATCCGGCGGCAATACAGTTAGCAGCGTTCTCTGGAATCTGTAACCGGCAGGCCATCGCAGCATCGCTCGAACTCCTGCGCCGTGAGAGAGCTGCGAAGATTCTCAGCGAATCAACTCTGACAACACTTGATGGCCGTCCCGCAGTCGCAGCGCTTTCGGGAGGTGAGTATCCGATTGTCATTCCAGATCAGGCGGGAGCCCGGCAGATCGAATACCGCGATTTCGGAGCGAAAATCGAGGCCGTCGCCTTCAGCGAGCCAGGAAATCGTGTTCGTCTGGAACTGCAACCGGAATTGTCTGAGCTTGACTTCCGGAATCCGCCGGCCTTCGATGGAACTGCGATTCCAGCGATCCATAAAACGCGGATCAACACGACAGTGGCGATGGAGATCGGACAAACGGCGATTCTCGGCGGCATGATCTCACGGTCAAAATCGACGGCCCCCGATGGCACAACGATCCAGGACGAGACTGAACGGTTCATTCTGGCGACCGTCGAGCAGGCGACCGAGACGGAAACTTCCGGAGCCCACCATCCGTGATTGCACGACGCCCAAAGAGTTTCCTGAAAGGCGGTTACTGATGCTCTCAGCAGAAGTCCATCCAAATGACCACGCCGCTCGACAGTCATCATGGTCGTACGAAGAAGCCTCGAATCGGGCCACCGCTGCTGATTGTCCAGCTCGTTCTTCTCGCTGTGTGCGTTTTCGTTGAGCGGTCGGCACCTGTTGCGCCGGGGGGACCGGGTGTTGGTGAAGTCGTTTTTTTGGCGTACTTGTGCTGCTTTACGGTGCGACGGCTCTGGTGGGAGCACTGTTGTCTCTGGCAAACCGGGAATGGGGCTTTGCCGCCATTAATATCGCCCTACCGGTCGCCGTTGCTGTCTACGTCTGGTGATTTCACCGAGCCAGAATCGCGCTGAGTCACCGGTCTGCGATGGACACTTTTGTGCTGCCGACCGAGTGTCACGACTTCTCAATGAATCCCGTTCCGGGTGCTCGTCATCCAGTAGTGTTTCCATCACAATGGCTTCTGGAGAACCCGCAATGGACGAGACGCACGATTGAATGCAGGCTCCTCGTTAATTCTGCGGCGACTCCGCGGTATTCATTACTGTTGTCCGCCCTGCTCTCCCCTGCCCCGAATTTCACGTTTGCCATGTCCGCCGATCACGCCCGCCAGCTCGCTGCCATTGAAGACAAAGTTCTTGCCGGAGATCGGCTCTCGTTTGACGACGGCGTTTTTCTGGACGAGCACGTCGATGTGCTGACGCTGGGGCGTCTGGCTAACGTCGTTCGCGAGCGGAAGAATGGGAACCTCGCCTGCTACAACACGAACATCCATCTGAACCCGACGAACGTCTGCGTCTACCGCTGCACGTTCTGCGCGTTCCGGGCGGACCTGAAGGCCGAGCGGGCCTACACGTTCACCGACGAGATGATTCGTGAGCGGGCTCTCGAAGCGAAGTCGCAGGGCGCGACTGAGATCCACGTTGTCGGCGGGCTGCACCATCAGAAGCCATTCGAGTGGTACGTCGACGTCGTGAGGAACATCCACGAAGCCGTACCGGAGCTGCACATCAAGGCCTGGACTGGAGTCGAAATCAACTGGTTCAGCTTCATCACGAAGAAGCCGTACCGCTGGGTGCTTGAGCAGCTGATCGACGCGGGGCTTGGCAGTATGCCAGGTGGCGGAGCAGAGATCTTCGACGAGGAGGTGCGGTCGCAAATCTGCGAGCACAAGGCTGACTCGCAGCACTGGATCGACATCCACCGCGAAGCTCACACCCTGGGCCTGCGGAGCAACGCGACGATGCTGTACGGCCACGTCGAGCAGGCGAGGCACCGCATCGATCACCTCTGTCGGCTGCGGGAACTGCAGGACGAAACCGGCGGATTCCAGACCTTCATTCCGCTGGCGTTTCACCCGGAGAACACGGGGCTCGACCACATTCCGAAGCCGAGCGGCCTGATGGATCTGAAGACGATCGCGATCTCGCGGCTGATGCTGGACAACTTCGACCACATCAAGGCCTACTGGATCATGCTCGGCGAGAAAACAGCTCAAATCGCCCTGAGCTTCGGCGCCGACGACCTCGACGGCACCGTCGTTCACGAGCTGATCTACCACGACGCCGGAGCAAAGACGCCCGAAGGGCTGACGGTCGAGCAGATTCATCAGCTCATTCGCGAAGCCGGGCGCGAACCTGTCGAGCGTGACACGCTCTATCGACAGGTGATCCGCAACGGTGCCGACTGGACTGCCGGAGCGCCGCTGTCCGCGATGGTCGCGGCATCGGCGTGATCGAAATGTCGATCACAAAATCCGCCATTGCTCTGCCGCCGGGTTCGGATCATAAACCGCGCGTCCCGCCTCGATCTCCAGACTCCCCCGCCCATGGACGGCCCCCCGGCGACATCTTCTGATTCCTCGACCGCTGACGCGACACGCCGCGACCTGACTGCGTGCCTGACCGAAGGCGCCGCGTTCGGCGGGATGGTCGGATTCGGCGAGACGTACCTGCCAGCGTTTGTGCTGGCGATCGGACTCGGTGAAGTTACTGCCGGACTGATCTCCAGCGTGCCGCTGATCGCCGGCGGGCTGATGCAGATGGTCTCGCCGTTCGCCGTCGACTGGCTGAAGTCTCACAAACGGTGGGTCGTGATCTGCGCGACAGTACAGTGCCTCTCGTTCGTGCCGTTTCTCTTTGGAGCGTTGACCGGTCGGTTCTCTGCAACGGCGGCTCTAATCAGCGCCTCGGTGTACTGGGGAGCGGGGCTTGCCACTGGACCGGCCTGGAACACCTGGATCGAAACGCTGGTGCCCAAGCCGCTGCGAGCCAGATTCTTCGCGCGTCGTACGTTCGGGCAGCAGTTCTTCGTCTTTGCCGGATTCCTGCTGGGCGGCTTGTGGCTGCAGTGGCATAGCAGCTCTGGAGCCTCAGGCAGAACGTTCGCATTGCTGTTTGCTACAGCGGCCGGCTGCCGGCTGATCTCAGCCGCGACGATGACGCTGCAGCGCGAGCCGGATCCGATCCCCGCGAACACGCGGCGGATTCCTTTCCGGACCGTGTGGCCGCACCTGAAGGCAAGCGGCGGCGGTCGTCTGCTGCTTTATCTGGTCGCGGTTCAGGCCGCCGTGCAGATTTCCGGCCCGTACTTCACGCCGTTCATGTTCGTGCAGCTCGGGCTGTCGTACGCCGAGTTCGCCGGACTTCTCTCGGCGGCGTTTCTGGCCAAAGTCATCGCCCTGCCCTTGTGCGGACGGATCGCCCATCGCCTTGGCGCGTGGAAGCTGCTGTGGCTCGGCGGCGTTGGAATCGTT
>JAPOLP010000934.1 GCA_029977045.1 Planctomycetota bacterium | reverse complement strand
GCCGCTTCACGCTGGGCCTGCTCAAACAGCACCCGAGCAGAAAGCACAGCCTTGTGATGAAACGCCGCATGGCCGGCTGGAATCCCGCCTTCCTCGCCGAAATCCTCTTCAGACAAACAACTTAGTGTGCGCTGGCCCTGGCTCAGACCAGAGTTGGAATCGATTTATGAGGCCAACGAATCGCACGAATCAGTCGAATGTCAGACTGACCACTGCATTCGTGCCATTCGCATCATTCGTTGGCACCCTGCCGCCTATTGCGGCATGACGCCTCGTTCCAGCTCGTCTTCCCATTCGTCGAGCAGGGGCCAGTCGACGGCGCAGGTGCCGAAGTCGGCGCGGTGGGAGTAGCGTTCCAGGCGGGCGATGGCTTCGTCGAGCAATGCGTTGTCCTTGCGGAACGGGGGACCGTGGCTGGGCAGCAGCCACTCGACGTCGCTGTTGCGGATACGCGTCAGCGAATCCATGAAGTCGAGGAGGTCCGACCCATGGTGCGCGTCGATGTTTCCGACACAGCCGTCGCGGTAAATGTTGTCCGCACAGAACAGCAGGTTGTCCATCCGGAAGGATAGCATCCCGATCGTGTGTCCCGGCGTGTGCCAGACTTCGAGCTGCCTGTTGCCAAGCTGGATGACGTCGCCGTCGTCGATCGTGCGCTCAATCTTCAGCGGCGGCAGGTCGATTGAGATGTTCTGCGCGGCGATCTCCGCGTACGTCACGACTCGGTTGCCTTCGCGCAGCAGGCGGGCGGCATCCGGATGCCCGATCGTTTCAGCCGACGGGAGCATGTCTTTCGCGAGCTGCAGGCCCTGGATGTGGTCGACGTCCGCGTGCGTCGCGATCAGGTAGCGGCAGTCGGACAGCGAGAAATCCATCTGCCGGATGAGGTCGACGATCTCGGCGACAGTATCGCTGTAGCCGATGTCGATCAGCAGCCACTCGGCTCCGTCATAAACGAGATACACACAGCAACCCAGCCGCTTACGCGCCTGGTAATTCATCTCGATGACGTTCGGAAAGATTTCAGTCCGCGGGATCATTCCGCCGCGCTCCGCTCAGCGACCGGTGGTGGGTGAAACTGAGCGAACTGTAGAAACTCCGGCGCAAAGATGAACCGGAGTTCGCCTCGGATTCACACGAACCAGCCGTTGCTGATCTGTGCGGTTGGCGTCAGGCGGCTTTGGACAGGAAGCGTTTCGTTTCCCGCAGCTCTTCTTCCTGCGGTCCGGGACGTTCGAACTGCAGAATGTTCGGACCGCCCTGCTGTAGCGTTTTCAGATTGCTGTAGACCGGATCCTGCCAGTTGATAACTTTGCCGGCCCGGACGGCCTCGATCATTTCGCGGACGCCTTCACGCAGGTCGATGCTGGCTCGGAAGCCGAGTACTCGCTGAATCTTCGAGAAGTCGACGCGGTAGTTGCGCGGGTCTTCGTTGTTGGTGATCTCTTCAACAAAGGTGTCCGGCTGGCATTCGTGGACGATCTGGCCGAGCTGCTGCAGCGTGTAGTTCTGGCTGTGATCGCCGACGTTGAAGACTTCGCAGCCGACTTTTTCGAGCGGTGCTTCGACGGCCATCACGCAGGCTCGGGCGATATCAACTGTGTGGACGAACGGCCGCCACTGTTCGCCATTGATGATCCGGATGTGCTTGTCCGTGACGGCCTGGGCGCTGAAGAGATTTGCAACCAGGTCAAACCGCGGTCGGAACGACCAGCCGTACGCGGTTGCGAAGCGGAGGATCGTCGGCTGAAACACTTCGTCGGCGGTTTCCAGCAAAGCGCGTTCGGCGTCGATCTTCGTCGTCGCGTACAGCGAAACCGGATTGAGGTCGGACTCTTCCGTCCGGATGTCGTCCGAGGCTCCGTAGACGCTGCAGGTTGACGCGAACACGAAGCGCGAGATGCCGTTGGCTCGAGCGAGCTGGGCCATCATGCGCGCAGCCGCGTAGTTCATCGTGATCGTCGCTTCTTTATCTAGCGCACACGCCGGGTCACCGACGATCGCCGCCAGATGAACGACGGCGTCAATGTTCCGCAGTGCGCGGACGACGTCTTCCACATTGCGGAAGTCGCCCGACATGATTTCCAGCCGCGAATGGCCGGCCAGCGTCTGCAACGATTCGTGTCCGAACATGCCCATGTCGAGCACTCGGACGCGGTAGCCCTTGTCGAGAAGCTGCTTCGTCAGGACCGAGCCGATGTAGCCGGCACCGCCGACGACAAGCACGTCCTCCACCTTGTCGGACAGAACTGACGACTGAGGCTTACGCGGCACGACGCGGTAGTGGCTGGTCAGCGACATCGTCGAGTAACGCACGGCGAAGATTGAAACACCGAGCAGTGACCAGGCCGGCAGTGCGACTTCGAGCGTCGGGCCAACTCGGCCCTGCCAGATGCTGCCGATGACCAGGTGGCCGAGCATCCCGATGCCGCAGGCTTTCGAGATGTCGATCAGTCGTTGTCCAATACGCGAACTCGGCAGCGGACGATAGATGCCCGCCCACGTCAAGAGAGCTCCGGCTGATAATGCGAACCAGCCGGCGTGAACGAGGTACGTGACCGTGATCTTGCCGGCGAGCTGATTGACGGGGTCGGCGAAGTCCAGTTCGCCGCGGATCGCCAGTCGCAGAATTGCGGCGACGATGAGCACGACGTTCGCGACGGTGAAGTCGACGAGCACTCGTACTTTGACCTGTCTCGGCGAAGCGTTGCCGAAGAGTTTCGACCAGATCGATTTGCGCATTCTGGCGTCCCTGCCTGCTGGTTCCGGTCAATTGGTTTGTTGTCTGGCCGGCCTGACAATCCCTGTCGTGAGCCGGCCCGGTCGTCGGACTGCGTCACGCAGCCTTTCTTTCAGATGTGTCGCTCGCGTCAGCTCGTGAGCCGGTCGCAGCACGCATCACTTTTCGACAGGCGGCGACGATGTCCCGCATGTCGTCTTCCGACAGAGTCGGATGAACGAGAAACATGATCGTTCGGCGGTCGAGGTCGGCGGCGACG
>JAPOLP010001190.1 GCA_029977045.1 Planctomycetota bacterium | reverse complement strand
GCTCGTGGAACCTGCATCTCGTGATTCGTCAACGTTACCGAAGTCAGTTTTATCGCAGAAAAAGAAGTTGGATTTCCGACTTGCTGAGTTGTTACGCATTGATAGGATTACCCGGACTTAACCAAATCTGCTCTCCGCGATCGCGGATGCCAATCGATTCAAGGGGCGACACGATGCACGTTATTTCCTGCGACGAAAACGAAGCCATCGTCATCGACAACCGTTACACAGTCCGCGTTCTTGAAATTCTTGATGACAGCGTCCGGCTGGCGATTGAGTCGCCGTTTGAAGAGCCGTCGTATCGCGAAGAAGTCATCCACGTTGAGCCTGAGTACGTCTGAGACGACCGCTCACCCAACGGCTGCCGGCCTCTTGTTTTTCAACAGCTGATTGCTGCCCTGTGGGCTGCGCAGTCGTTGACACTCTCATCGCCGCTCGCGAGCATTCCAGTGGATGCGACGGTCAGCTTGATGTCTATGCAACCGTCGGCTGTTCCGGAGTTGTGTTGCCAAAGTTTCTGGCTGCAACTCGACGCTGGTCCGTGAGCAATTCCGCGCAGCCCGTTTGCGGCGAGCAATCCCGGCATGACCGTTCTCTCTGCACAAGCTGAAACTCTTCCCCGCCATGTGGCCATCATCATGGATGGCAATGGTCGCTGGGCGCAGCGCCGCGGACTGCCGCGAATCGAAGGTCATCGCCGCGGAGTCAAGAGCGTTCGAGAGGTCGTCGAGACATGCGCGGACCTCGGACTGGAACAACTCACGCTGTACTGCCTCAGCAGTGAAAACTGGAAGCGACCGGAGTCGGAACTTCGACGTCTGCTGAACCTGCTCGAGCAGTATCTCGTCGAAGACCGCTCGACGATCATGCGGCAGGGCCTGCGATTCGCGACGATCGGGCGCCGCGAGGGACTGACCGATGGCGTTCTGCGTGAAATCGATCGAACTGTCGAGCTCAGCCGGGACAACACCGGAATGCGGTTGTGCCTGGCACTGAATTACGGAGCCCGCAGCGAGATTGCCGACGCCGCACAGGCAATCGCCCGTCGAGTCGCAGCCGGAGACCTCTCGCCCGATGACGTCGACGAGGAGCTGTTCGCCGATCATCTCTACACGGTGGGGATGCCGGATCCGGACATGCTGATCCGCACGGCGGGCGAGATGCGAATCAGCAATTACCTGCTGTGGCAGATCAGCTACTCGGAAATCTGGGTCACCGAGAAGTGCTGGCCCGAGTTTCGTGAACCCGACCTCAAAGAAGCCTTCCGCGCCTACGCGGCCAGAGACCGCCGGTTCGGCGGTTTGAATTCGGCTTAGGAACGTGTTGAGGATAAGTTCTCGTTTTAGCGGAACGGCGTAAGCCGTCCGGTGTTGCATGGCCGGAGGGCTTGCGCCCTGCCGCTACAAATCCAGAGACAGCTACGACAGGGAACGTGATTCATGCTCGGATGGCGACTGGCAGTCTCGGCGGTTATGATTCCTCTGCTGATTGCGATCTTCGTGATCGATCATCGCTCGGGTGAGTCGGCGTTATGGCTGCTCGGCCTGTGTTTCCT
>JAPOLP010000664.1 GCA_029977045.1 Planctomycetota bacterium | reverse complement strand
GGCGCTGTTCACCGTCGGCACGCTCGGTAGGACGATTGGCTGAAGAGCCCAGAGATCGGCGAGATCGGTCTTCGGAGCCAGTGACTCGCGAGGGTCCGGTGCCCCCATCGCGACCCACTTCTCCAGCAGAGCGATACCTTCTTTCGGAAGCTGGCCGTCCGGCGGCATCTCGAACGATTCATACCGGATCGACTCAATCAACAGACTCTCGTCTGGCTTGCCAGGCACGACAGACGGACCGGACTCGCCACCATTCAGCAGATTGGCTCCCGCATCGACTCGCAGTCCACCCTGCTGCTTCTCCTCGCCGTGGCACTTGAAGCAGCGTTTCGCCAGCAGCGGTCGAATCTGAGTCTCGAAGAAGCGGACTTTGGCCGCCGTTTCTTCCGTCGGCTGCTCACTTTCAGCCGCCGACAGCAAAGCTGCATCACTGCCAGCGATGGCGACAAGAAGAGCGAGAACCGAAGAAGTGTGTACGCGGAAGGTCGTTCGGCAGGACATTTCAGAAAGGTCCGGAACAGCAAGGAAGGAGAGCGGAAATGCCATTGGGCGGGCGGATCAGTATAGCCAGATGGACGCGGCAACGAACACCGCTCTCTTCAGGAAGCAGGCTTCCCGTACCCAACGGCTGGGCATGACCCGCACGCGGGATTCCTGTTGCCCCATTTTGCCAGATCGCGAAAGAATCCGGACACGGTCGGAAACTGACGATCGCACACAGAAATCCAATCAGGAACCCACGACATCAGCAGGAAGCGACATGTCGAGCCCTCAGCCCCATTCGATTCCGTCATCTCCGGCAGGCACTCCTCAGTCGATCCCCCAGTCGGCGAGTGCTCAAGCCATGCAGTGGGTCGATGCCGTCGCCCAGCTCACTCAGCCGCAGATCGTCCACTGGTGCACGGGGTCGGTCGACGAGACCGCTCGGCTGCGGGAACTCATGCTTCGTGACGGTTCGCTGCAGCGGCTGAACGAGCAGGCTCATCCGAATTCATTTCTCGCGCGCAGCGATGCCAACGACGTTGCCCGCGTCGAAGGCCGGACGTTTATCTGCAGCCGCCAGGAATCGGATGCTGGCCCGAGTAACAACTGGTCGGACCCGGTCTACATGAAGGAGTTTCTCGGTAAGCTCTTTGCCGGCTGTATGCAGGGCCGCGTGATGTACGTCATTCCGTACCTGCTGGGCCCGCCCGGCAGCCCGCTTGCCCAGGTCGGCATTCAGATCACCGACAGCCCGTACGTCGTCGCGAACATGTGCATCATGACTCGGGTGGGCGGTGAAGCCATCGACGAGTTCAACCGGCAGACGAGCTTCGTCCGCGGAATACACTCGACCGGCAACCTCGATCCGGAGCAGCGTTACATCTGCCATTTTCCGGACGAGAGTCTGATCATGAGCTTCAGCTCGAATTACGGTGGCAACGCACTGCTCGCCAAGAAGTGCCACGCACTGCGACTGGCCAGCGTCGCCGCCCGCCGCGAAGGCTGGCTTGCCGAGCACATGATGGTTCTCGGAATTACCAGTCCCGACGGCATGAAGACCTACGTCGCAGGAGCGTTTCCGTCCTCGTGCGGCAAAACCAACCTCGCGATGCTCGTCCCGCCAGATGCCGATCTGCAGGCTGGCTGGAAAGTCGAGATGGTCGGTGACGACATCGCCTGGCTGCGGTTTGGCGAAGACGGTCGGCTGTACGCGATCAATCCGGAAGCCGGCTTCTTCGGCGTCGCACCGGGAACCAGTCGCACGACGAACCCGAACGCGATCGAGACGCTGCGTGAGAATGTTCTGTTTACGAACGTCGCTCTGCGCGAAAACGGAACCGTCTGGTGGGAAGGTCTCGACGGCCAGCCACCCGCAACCTGCACTGACTGGACCGGGCAGGCATGGTCACCCGATTGCGGTCGTCCGGCAGCTCACCCCAACAGCCGCTTCACCGTGTCCGCGCGGCAGTGCCCGTGTGTCTCGCCTGAGTTCGACAGTCCGCAGGGCGTCCCGATCAGCGCGATCATCTTTGGTGGCCGACGCTCAACAACGATGCCGCTCGCGTTTGAAGCGTTTAACTGGCAGCACGGCACGTATCTCGGCGCGACTCTGACGAGCGAAAAGACAGCAGCAGCGGCAGGCAAGGTTGGCGAGTTGCGGTTTGACCCGATGGCGATGCTGCCGTTCTGCGGCTACCACATGGCCGATTACTGGCAGCACTGGCTGAACATGGGCCGCCGCGAGGGAGCCATCCTGCCGCGGATTTATCACGTCAACTGGTTCCGCAAGGACTGGGGCGGCAGATTCCTCTGGCCCGGCTATCGCGAAAACATGCGCGTGCTGAAGTGGATCGTCGACCGCGTCCGTCAGCGGGGGACGGGCACGACAACGCCATTGGGAATCATGCCAACGGCCCAGTCGCTGGAGGCCGGGTCGCTGGGGCTCGCGCCGCAGGCACTCCAGGAACTGCTTGCAGTCAGGCCGGACGAGTGGTACAGGGAGATCGACCGCCGCGAGGAGTTTCTCGCGAGGTTCAGCGACCGTCTCCCGCAGGAATTGCTTGCCGAAAATGAAGCCCTCCGACAACGAATCCGCGATGCCGAGCTTAAAGGCAGCATTCAGTAACCTGCTGAACGACGTAGCGGAACGGCGCAAGCCGTCCGGTCGCATCCCCTCCGTCGCGATCGCGTTTGTCCTGATCGTTGTCTCTTCGTTTCTGTTTCTGATCGGTGCCAGAGTCGCGCAGGCCCAGCAGCTCAACGTTCAGTGCAATGCGGACCGCGCGTTTGGCTACCTCGAACAGGTCTGCCGGATCGGGCCGCGGATCAGTGGTTCCGACGGAATGCTCCGCCAGCAGCAGCTCATCATCGAGCACTTCCAGAAGTTCGGCTGCGAGATCCGCGCTCAGGCATTCGACGCCGCGCATCCTGTCAACGGGCGACCGGTCCGCATGACGAATCTCATCGTCTCGTGGAATCCGCGAGCAAAAGAACGCGTCCTGCTGTGCTGCCACTACGATACGCGGCCATACCCTGACCGCGACTTCCTCCGTCCGCGAGGCACGTTTATCGGAGCGAACGACGGAGGCAGCGGCGTCTCGCTGTTCATGGAACTCGGACACCACCTGAAACAGATTCAGCCGACATACGGCGTCGATCTGGTCTTCTTCGACGGCGAGGAACTGGTCTACTCGGACCGCGACAAGTACTTCCTGGGCTCCGAGTATTTCGCCACCTGGTACCGCGATCATCCGCCTGAGTACCGCTATGTCTGCGGTGTCCTGCTCGACATGGTTGGCGGCAAGCGGCTGCGGATTTACCAGGAACGCAACAGTGTCCGGCTGGCGGGCAAGGTCACGCAGAGCGTCTGGGACACGGCGAAACAGATGCAGGTCAAAGAATTCATCCCGCGAGTCAAGCACGAGGTTCGCGACGATCACCTGCCGCTCAACCAGATCGCCCGCATCCCGACCTGCGACCTGATCGACTTTGATTACTCCGCCTGGCACACGACGAAAGACCTGCCCAGTGCCTGCTCGGGCGAGAGTCTCGCCACGGTCGGCAACGTCCTGCTGCAGTGGCTGACGGAAGTACGAATCGAGTAGCGAGGCGAATTGCCGCTCTCGCTTCGACCGGTCCGACCAGCGGCGTCTACGGGCAGGGACCGGACGGCAGGCGGAACTCGAACACGGCGCCGCCGTTTGCTCCCGGACAGGCCGAAATCGTTCCACGGTGAGCTTCAATCAGCGTCCGACAGATTGCGAGCCCCAGCCCCAGTCCCGTCTTCTTGGTTGTGTGGAACGCGTCGAAGACTTTGTCTGCCGCTTCCGGAGTCAGGCCGACTCCCGAGTCCGCAACCCGGACGGCAACCATCTCGTCTCGCTCGGAGATGCTGATCGAGAGCTTTCTGAGTGCCTTGTCCTGGTCGGACATGGCATCAATCGCATTCTGAACCAGGTTCACCAGCACCTGTTGAATCTGAATCTGATCGACGCACACGACGGGCAAATCCCTCGGCACGTCGATGTCCAGAGACACCGCGTGAATTCGCAGTTCGTTCTCCATCAGCTTGAGTACGACTTTGAGTAGATCGGTCAGATCGCAG
>JAPOLP010000713.1 GCA_029977045.1 Planctomycetota bacterium | reverse complement strand
GTCCTTCAGGAACTGCAGGCATTCGTCGATGACGTTGAACGGCAGCCGGGCGTTCCGAGCGATCTCGACGCCCTGCAACGCTCCGTGCAGGTAAAGCTGCTTGAGGATCAGGTCGCAGACGAGACTCAAACTGAGCCCGCTCTCCCGCAGCGATTTCGGACTGCGTGGTGGCGGCGCCAGCGCCTGCTCAAGCCGGCTTGGCCCTTTTCCGTTGCCCGCGTCGCGTTTGACAATGGGTGCGACGCCAAAAAGCTCGGCGTACAGATCGGCCGAGTGTGACGCCGTTCCTCCGCCACCGCTCGCTTGATTCAAAAACGGAGGCAGGCCGGATGTTCCGAAGAGTGACTCCGAGGACGGAGTCGCCGACGTCTGTGGATTCGCTGACTGGCTTGTCTGCGTCTGTCCGTCTTCCTGCGCGTGATTCCGAGATGCTGGCCCGTGCTGCGGAATCGAGCCGCCTTGCTGGAGCGGCGATGGGGCACTGAGCGGGTCTGCGATGAACGGCTCAGGCGAGTCTTCTGCCGGTGTGGCGCCGCCGGGCATCAGGTCAGCGAACCTCTGTGGGCCGACTGTTGGCGACGACGGCACTGGTGCTTTGGCCGCCTGAGGATCGCCGGTACGCAGAAACGGCGAGGCGGCCCACGGACCGCCATTCGATGAGTCCACCTCGCCAGTTGGCTGAGCGGATTCGTTGTCCCCCGCTGACGGAAACTGGTGTTGGCCGCCGATCACAACGCACTCCGATTGACTGCCAGTGACTAACGACCGGCAAGGCTACCGCCGGTCCAGGATTCCATCCGCGATCAGCGAGCTTCGGATTCGTTAGTTCGTCCCACCGACTCCGGCACCGCCAGCACCTGCGCCGCCGCCACCACCAGCCCCGGCGGAAACTGCTGGCGAGATGCGAGGAACCGGCTGCGACTCACCAGCCTTCCGCTGAATTACGTCGACTTCGGATGCTGGTCGACCGAGTGGCGACGTGATTCGCAGTGTCACGGGTGGCGAGTTTTCGAGCCCGACGGCTTCGGAAATCTCCGACTGCACGCTGGCCAGTCGCAGGTTGCTTGCCGCGACGTTGTTTGCCGCCTGGACGTAGACGATTTTCCGGTGCTCGGGCACGTTCCGCAGAATCCATTGCAGCTGCATCAAACCCGAACGGTTGACCGACTGGTCGTCATTGTTGAAGTGGTAGTCGTACAGCGTCGTCGCATTTTCCCAGCCAGCTTCCTCTTGAGTCGCGATGAATTCGTGAACCGAGTGGCGATCTTCGCAGACATACGGGTACGGCCAGTAATGGGCTGCGTGAAACCGGTGAGACGGCAGCATCGAGAGGCCTTCCGGACGTGGGAACGGAGGCCAGAACTTGCCTTTCACATAGCGACGCCGTGATCCAACGGGGTCGAGTGACCGACGAGCGTACCAGTCGGCCCGAGCTGCATCGCGTTCCTGCTTCCAGGTGTGGTAGCGGCTGTTTTCCAGCCATGGCCACGGAATCAGCGGCTCGGCAAATGCGGCACTCGGAACGGCCAGCAGGCTGAGCACGATCAGTCGGTGAAGGATTGGACGGCGGCTCATGGTTCTCCCCCTCAGAATCACTTTCTCGCCGGGACCTGTACGTTCGAGCTGTCTGATGGAAAGCCGTTGGCGCAGAAGTCCGGGAGCTGCGGTACGCAGCCGGCGTGTCGGTGACTATCGGCTCTGGCCTGGAGCGGTCATGACGGGAAAACCGGTTCGCACGGCTGTGCCCGCTTTCCGGCCCCGCAGAGCTTCACACTGTTCCGGTCAGGAAAACTCTGCGGTCGCGGCGTCAGGGATCCGCCTCCCAATCTGGTCAGGTGGCGACGTTTCGTATCCGCCACACTGCCGCATCGTCGCAAGGATCGGCAATCCTGCCAGAAGCGTTGCGTGCGGAACGCACAGCACAATCACTGGGTTTACACCAGTCGCTCCAGAGAGCGGGAAATGTCAAACCGATCGAACGCCTGTAGCTGACACAGCGCTCGTCGGGCGAAACACCTGACTTCGCTGCGCAGGCGGTTCGGTCGCGCCAGCCGGCCCACGGCTGAAAAAAGACAGAAGACGCAACTCATTGTGGGGCCATTGGTTGCAGGTGACGTTTCCGATTCTGACGCGTCTATCGATGGCAGCGAATGTCGCGTGCCAGGGCGATTGGCACATCCACTGCGTTATCCCCTCGCAACAACGCTGACACGAGCCTTCAACACGAGACAAGACAACAGAGGCAGCAGTCACAGCAACGGCAACAGTCGCAGCAGAGACAGCAGTCGCCTGACGTCGGCACTCGCGAAGGACAAGTCAACTGGCTTCGTGCGGAACACCGCGCACGGCTTCAGCGATCGTGCTCAGCGAGTCGGACTGTCACCTGATGGCGTGTCCGACGCGAACAACGAATTTTCCCTTTGCTCTTTATGAGAGCCTTCGCAGGCGGTGTGAGATCCCGCCAGCGAAGCAACAGATGCGCGTTCTGTGGTTTCCACAGTGCGTGTGTGTGAGAGGGCTTCGGTCGCGAATAGCCGCGCGACCGAAGTCTCGACATTAACGCGGCCCAGGCCGCTTTATCCGTACATACAACGTTGTATCGGCAGCCGCCGGCCAGTGGCTGTCATCGTCCGGGACCATCACCTGTTGCGGGTGAACCGGACACCCGGAGTCGACCGGCCAGTCACTCCATCATCAGTTCAGCAGCCGTCGAGTGACAGCTGCAACCAACAATTGACTCTCAGTCTGCTCACACGATTAAGGAACTCTCCCAATGCGTAAACTCTTCAACGACGAAGCTGGTTTTGTTGTTTCCGCTGAACTCGCCCTGATCGTCACGCTGATCTTCACGGCTGTTGCTGTTGGCGTCGCTGTTGCTCGCGATGCTCTGGTCACCGAATACAACGACATCTCGGAAATGATTGGCGTCATGGATCAGTCCTACAACGTTCAGGGCCAGAAAGTCGACGACGGCGGTCTGGGAACCAAGCCGCATGGCCAGAACAAGGGCATGGGCTACAACGATCAGGCTGACGTCTGCGACTGCAAAGCAGTCGAATTCCCGGAAGTCTGTGGCAAGAACGATCCGAGTGGCACGGGCAACGCAGAAGGCACATAAGCCTGACGCTGACCAGCTACTTTGCTGAATCGAACGGCCACGGAGCAACGCCTGTTGCTCCGTGGCTCTCTTTCGGTCGCCTGGCTGCCGGCTAATTGCAGCAGAGACGGCCCCGCTGAAATCGAAACTGACTATCTCACTCGCACGTCAAGATTGAAATCACTGGAGTTCGCCATGATCCGCTCACTCGCAATCGATGAATCAGGATTCGTTGTTTCCGCTGAACTGACTTTGATCATCACACTAGTCTTCACCTCAGTCGCGGTCG
This sequence comes from Planctomycetota bacterium, assembly GCA_029977045.1. Taxonomy (GTDB): domain Bacteria; phylum Planctomycetota; class Planctomycetia; order Planctomycetales; family Planctomycetaceae; genus JAPOLP01. Next base: position 435 of record JAPOLP010000713.1, on the reverse strand, counting down.
GAATTGCGGTTGTCCGCGACGCGATGGTTACCGAGCTGAACGATGTGTCGGAGATGATTGGCGTTGTCAGCCAGTCGTACAACGTGACTGGACTGCGGAAACCCAAGAACACCGGCAAGCCTCACGGCGAATGCTCGGGCTTCGGCTTTAATGTGCACCAGGACGTCTGCGACTGCCAGCCCGTTCAATTCCCGGAAGTCTGCGGCAAGAACGACCCATCTGGCACCGGCGTCGACGAAGGCAAAAGCTGATCTGAAAACGAATCACTGAAACACGCACCAGGCAGGCTGGCTGAGGCAACTCGGCCAGCCTGCTTTCGTTTGCGCGCCGTCAGTTTTCACATCCGAGAGATTGTGACTGAACTCGCGAACGTGCCTGGCAGATTCTTGCAAAGAAATACGGATGGCGTCCCAAACCGGGCTGTTTCTGCCAGGG
>JAPOLP010000422.1 GCA_029977045.1 Planctomycetota bacterium | reverse complement strand
GTCAAGGGTGGCTCGCGGTTGATCGTGATTGCTTATGATTAGTTCACGACGGACGTTCCCGAGTACTCGAAGATGACGCCGAAGGATTTCTGGGATGCTCGGGCACGCGGGCTGGGGGGATCGCGGACAGATCCTGTGTGCTCCTGCGGTGAGGAGAATCTGCTGGGGTTTGAGGGCGATCCGTACTCAACGGAATGCATCCTCATTCACGAGTTCGCGCACAACATTCACCTGCGCGGGCTGGTCGTTGTCGATCCGACATTTGATGATCGGCTGAAGGCGGCGTACGAACGGGCGATGGAGGCCGGGCTGTGGAAGACGAAGTACGCGTCAGTCAATCACGCGGAGTACTTCGCCGAGGGCGTCCAGTCATGGTTCAACAACAACCGCCCGCCGGATCACGATCACAACCACGTCGACACGCGCAAGGAACTCCGCGAGTACGACCCCGGCCTGGCTGCTTTGTGCGAAGAAGTCTTTGGTGACACCGAACTCGTCTACACGAAACCGGCCACTCGTCTGACAGGGCACCTGGATGGCTACGATCCGTCGAAGGCTCCGAAGTTTGTCTGGCCGGAGCGACTGACGAAGGCCAAAGAAGAGATTCGGGAAAAGGCCCGCAATCGCAGTAAGGGCAAGTAGGCAAAGCAGAGCTTGCCCGGGTGGCAGCACTCGGCCAAAGTCAGCTATTTCTTACTGCGTCGACGTGAGGATCAGGTTGGTGACGACGCGGGTGGCTTCCGGTCGGGCGAGCGTTTTGGCTGCGGCACTCATTTCTGCCAAGCGGCCCGGAGTTGTCACCAGTTCACTCAGTGCGTCGGTCAAATCGAGGGGCTCGGACGTGCGCGTCGGGTTGTCGATCAGGACGGCGGCTTCGGCGGTGGCGAAGCACTCGGCGTTTCGTGTCTGGTGGTCGGCGGCGGCGAGCGGATACGGGATCAGAATCGACGGAATGCCGGCGGTGGCCAGTTCGGTCAGCGTCGTTGCGCCAGCCCGGCTGATGGCGAGAGTCGTTTGCGCGTAAAGTTGCGGCAGGTTGTCGAAGAACGGTTCGACGGTGGCGCTCAGGTTGCATTCGGAGTAGACGTGTCTCGCATCTTCGGTTCCGTCAGGGCCGGTCTGGTGAATAATGTGCCAGTCGGCGAGTTGCTCGCGGAGATTGCGGATGGCGTTAAGAGCGGACTCGTTGACCTGTCTGGAACCGTGGCTGCCGCCGAGGATCAGGAGGGTTCTCTTCCTGGCCTGCTCCTCAGAAGGAAGAGGGGATTTTGACAGGATGATCTCTTCTCGCAGCGGGTTGCCGGTGACGTGGCACGTTGCTTTTTGCGGCAGGTAATCGCAGGTCTTGTCGAACGTGACGCAGATCGGATGGCGGCGGGCGAGCCACCAGTTGGCTCGACCGGGGATGACATTCTGTTCGAGTAGCAGAACCGGGATGCGTTCACGCTGCGCGGCGATGACGATCGGCACGCTGGCAAAGCCGCCGAGGCCAATGACCACTGCCGGGCGGTCCAACTGAAATTCGCGTCGTGCGTCGCGGATTGCTCGCCAGTGAGCAGTCAGAAAGTGCAGCGGGCGGCGCTTGATCTGTGCGAGCGGCGGGGCATCGTGGGCCGTCAGTTCGTAACCAGTTGGGCCGAGCATTCGCTGTTCGATCGGGCGTCCTGAGCCGACAAAGCGAATGCGGCAGCCTGGTTCGCGCCGGCGGAGTTCGGCGGCGACAGCAATTCCCGGTGCCAGGTGTCCGCCGGTGCCGCCTCCCGCAAAGACGAACAGGCGGGATTCTGTCTGCTGTTGAGACGGCCCTCTCCCCGAGGGGGAGAGGGAACCATTTTCACGAGAAGTCATAGACGCGGCCGGGTTCGGCGATTTCGACCTTTGGCAGATTCATGGCCTGCAGTTCGGACCGGACCTGCTCGTCGTAGGCCGTCTTGATATGCACAGCGATGACGGGCACGTCGTGTTTGAGTTTCTTTAGCTCGGCTCCGAACAGCGACGGCGTCAGGTGCATCGCTCGTTCGGCCAGCCATTCCATGTTGTTCGGGAAGCTTGCTTCCAGAAAGACGGCTTTGAGATTGGGCGTCTGATTGATGACTTCCCAGATGCGGTCGGTCGGGCTGGTGTCCGAGACGATCGCGATGGCGGCATCATCGTCGGCAATGATGAAGCCGGACGTCGGTACCAGATGGTTGAGCAGGACGGGCGTCACTCGCACGCTGCCAGCGTCGACTGTGGTCTCGCTGGTGGATTCCGAGAATCGGAGAAACGGTGACTCCTGCATCGACAGGCGGACCATGTCGGGCCACAGGCGGTCGTTGAAGATGTCGGACTGCAGGCAGCTCAATGTGTGTCGGCTGGCATGGACCGTGGGGCAGTCGGGTCCCGGCTCGTAAACGTTGTCGACGAAGATGGGCAGCGACGCGATGTGGTCAATGTGCGAATGCGAAATGAAGACGTGTCGGATTCTTTTCTGCACATCGAGCGGGCTGAAGAATCCAACGCTGCCGGCATCGATCACGACGTCCTCGTTGACGAGGTACGACGCCAGAATCTGCTGGCGCGGTCCCGGTCCGACCGACGATTCGATCAGGGTGAGTTTCACGTGACCAGTCCGATGTGCGAGTGAAACGGGAAGTGAGTTTCCGACGCGACAGCCGTTGTCGTTATTTCTGCATCATCTGAATCACTCCGTCCCAGTCTTTTGGGGGTTCGTAGTGATTCATGGCAATGAAAATCATCAGGAAGTCTTTGGTTCGGTCGTCGACGGGGAGTTCGTTGAGCAGTTCCAGGGCGTCCTGCCAGCGGCCATCCGTGACGGCGTCGACGGCGGATTCAAATCGGACAATTTGCTCGTCCGTCAGCTTCTGCGATTGTTCGTACGGCGGCATCAGTTCAAAGACGGCGATGTCGTCGTTCATGCCGTACGGGCGAATCCGACCGAGCTTACGGCACCGCATGTCGTCGCTGGGCATGTTGCGGACGTGCTCGGCAGTGATTTCGTCGATCAGGATCGGAGCACGAACGTGTTTGGTCATCGATTCGAGTCGTGCGCCCTGATTGACGACGGGGCCAAAGGCTCCCACTTTGATCTGTTCCTGCGTGCCGATCTTGCCGGCGATTGCCCGACCGTGTGCCACTCCGATGCCGACGTTGAAGCCGCACAATGGGCTGGCTGGATCGTCGGTGGCCCGCTGGAACTGCTGTTGAATGAAGAGTGCGGCGCGGCAGGCGGAAATCGGGCCTTCTTCGGGTTCGTTCGGCCAGCCCCAGAAGCCCAGAGCCGCGTCGCCCTGGAAGTCGGCGATCACGCCGTCGTATTTCAGGATGCCTGCAGTCATGACGCCCAGCGCGTGACTGACTCGGTCAAGCAGTTCGCGGAGGTTGTCGCGGGCCTCTTCTGACTTGCGAGAGAAGCCGCGCACGTCGCAGAAGAGGACCGTAATGTCGGCTTCCTTGGGGGCGAGAACTTCATCGGAATTCGATTCGCGGATTGCTTCGACAACGGCAGGCGAAAAGAACTGAGCCAGGCCGGCCTGCTGCTGCTGCAGCGACTTGACCTGGCGGATCGAGCTGATGAGGTCGGAGACCAGTTCGGTGAAACGCAGGTCGCCCTTGAGGTCTGTTTCACTGACAGAAGTCGCGCCAGCAGCGCCGAACTGGCCGGTCACGTACAGAGCCCAGCCGCAGCAGGCTTCACCCTTCAGCGGCATACAGAACGCCCAGTCCAGATTACCGGTGACGGTGAACGCCGGGTTCGAGTCGTCGGTGTCCTGCCAGATGTGCATGACGCCTTCGCCGCGTTCGATCGACGACGCCAGCAGTCGGCGGCTGGGGCTGAACCGGCCAATGTCATCGTCGCGGCTGTCCCAGCGCATCATGATCGGCGGTTCTTCGAGCAGTGCTCCCGGGACGAGCTGCACGCACGCGGCCGCTCGGGCATGAGGCATGGCTTTGAGCAGAACTTTGACTGCTGCTGATGCGAGTTCGGCATCAGATTTTGACCGACCGATTGCTTCGGGGAGTTTCGTCAGGACTTCGAGCCGGTGTTCGGCGTTGTGGAACTTGAACTGGCGGAGCTGGTCCGGGCCGAACGAGTGCTCTTCGATGTGCGAGCCCGACTGGCCGTCCGTGAAGTCGACCGAGACGAGCTGGAACATCGTCTGGCCGATACGGAAGCCCTGGCCGGCGCCGATGGCGAATTCCTTCGTATCGATTTCGTTGAAGTAAACCGGGTTGCGTGCGGCTTCGAGCCTTGTGACGTTGAGCTGCCTGCCCGTCAGCGTCAGCTCGCAGTGCTCACGCGAGATCAGCAGGGCCCACGGGACTGCCCAGCCGCTTCTGGGAGCGCGACCCAGCCGGATCACTTCTCCGTCGGGCAGCTCTCGTCGCCACTCTTGAGTGGCTTCCGGGCCCGTGACGATCAGCTCCATCATGGAGAACAGTTCCTCGGTCAGTCAGAACAGGGACAAACTGAATTGCGCTCAGCGGAAACGGACGAGAGACGTGTCAAAGTCCGCTCGTGGGCGAGGGGGCAGGCCGGAGTGACGCGAAGGCTGACGCGCAGGCCGATCGTAGCCGAACCCGACAAACAGCAGCAAGAAGAACCGACGGGGCGGTCGGCTTCGCTGGTCCGCTTGAACTGGACGGCGGCCGCCGAAAGGGAATCCCTCCGCTCCGTCAACCCGTGTTGACAACATTCGAGGGCGAGTCGTATTACACCGCTCCCTTCCTCGAAGCCGCGTCGGAGATCCTGCCGGTTGCCGGTTTTCCCACCACCATCAGGCGGTTCCGCCTTTCGTCGCTCCTATCCCTCCGGTTCCTTTTCCCTCCCAGCTCTAACGTCTCGGTCTTCTCGTTCGTTCTGCTGAGTCCAGTCTGACAGCGTGACCTGTTGCTGCGTGGTGCGCCAGTTGGCGACCGTGCCGCACGCAGTCATGCCTCGTTGGTCGCGACCGCAGCGAGCAGCAGAGGGCTGCAGTGGAGAGCAGACTCTGGCCGACTTACCCACCAGCAACGTCGAATCGGAAAATGAATCCGTCGGCGGGTCGAAGCTGAAATTGATTCTCGCCGCGGCAGGACTGGTCGTCGTGCTCGGCGGAGGGGTCGGGTACTACCTGTTCGGGCCGAAAGAGGCGACGCCGGCAGAGAAGCTGCAGCGGGCGTTGCAGCTTGTTGATGAACGAGGATCGGTCTGGGGACTGCGGCGGGCGGCTGAGCTGGCGGATGAACTCGCGGACGAAAAGTACGTCGACCCGGAGTTTCCTGCCGGCGTCGCTTACATTCGAGGCATGGTCGCGTTTCTTGACGGGCGGGAGTTCACCGGTCGCGAACAGCAGCAGCGTTATCTGAAGGCGATCGAAGAATTCGACTACGCGGCGCAGCGGGGAATGCCGGCGGAGCGGCGCAACGAGCTGACGTTCTGCCTGGGAGTGGCACTTCAGCGGGTCGGACTGACCAACCGGGCACGCGAAGTTCTCGAGGAAGCTCTGGAAGTCTGGCCTGACGGAAAGGTCGAGGTCACGTTGCTTCTGGTGGAGAACTATCGGACGAGTCAGCAGAGACAGTTGCTGGATCAGGCGATCGTCTATCTGGACGCGCTGAACGACG
>JAPOLP010000410.1 GCA_029977045.1 Planctomycetota bacterium | reverse complement strand
TGCTCGCTGGCGCCGCCCTCGCTGGCGCCCTCTCCCACCTGATCCTCGATGAGATCTACGCCGTGCAGTGGAACGGCCTGGCTCCGGAGCTGAACCAGTTCGCCGGCAGCGCGACCAAGTTCTTCGGAAAGAGCACCGTCGCCAACATCTTCACCTGGTCACTCGTCGCCGGTCTGACCTGGCTGTCGCTTGGGCGGGCCGGGATTGTTGAAGAGCCCACTGTTCCAAAGCCTGCCGAGTTTCGCGAAGCTTTGAATTCGTTGCCGGGTGTTGAGCGTCTGTAGTCTGCCGGAAGCTGCCGGCATCTTTACCTGAAAGTTTTCAGCGATGATTGCCCGCAGTATGACGGCGGAACAGTTTGCCGAAGAGAAGTTCGAGCTGGCAGACGGTGGCCAGTGGGCCGAGCTGATCGCTGGCGAGCCCGTCGTTCTCGAACCGCCATCGACAGAGCACGGCACTGCGGTGATGAACATCTCGCGGGCACTGGCTGCACACATCGAGCAGACTCGCGTCGGTTACGCGTGCTTCGAGCTGGGACTCATTGTTCAACGATCGCCGGACACGGTGCTCAATCCCGCGATCAGTTATTTCATCAGCGGCGACCGCTGGGCGGAGATGGACAAGGTCGTCACGGAATCCTGTCCGTCACTGGTGATCGAGGTTACGTCGACGCCTGACCGGAAACGCAGCACTGCGGATCGAGTTGCAGCGTACCGAGCACACGGTGCGGTGCTGATCTGGGTGGTCGATCCGCAGCAGCGACGGATCTCGATCCATTTCGGCGACGATCGCGTCAATGTACTGAGTATGGACGATTCGCTCGTGCCAGATGACGCCTGGCTGACGAGCGACGGAGCAGCGATCCTCGCTGGCTTCAGCCTGCCGCTGACGGACGTCTTCGCCGAACCCGACTGGTGGACCGGCGGGTGACGAGTTGATTGTCGTTGATCGCTCCGCGATCGATACGTCCCTGTTCGGGGGGGGGGCGTACTTACAGGCACAGCACCGGCCTGCAGCTAAACGCCCCACCCGAGGACGCTGCATCCGGGAATCGCTGTTTCCAATCCTGGTGAAACCAACCAACTCAGCGAGCATTCAACGATTCCGCGTGTCGAACGTCGCGTGACTGTCTAAAACTCCGGGCTGCATCCTGAACCAGCACTCCTGAATCCGCCATGACTGAACGTCACCGATCTCTGCTCTGGAACTCGCTGTTCTGCCTGCTGGCTCTTGTGCTGGGCGGAGCTGCGTTTGCGGGACTCGCGAGCCTCAAGGAAACACCCGGGAAGCGCGACATTCCCGAGAAGACGTTCAATGTCGAGGTCTTCCGCGTTGAAACCGCTGACCTGCGTGAAATCGTCATTGGCTTCGGAACAGCGGTCGCCGAGCACGAGGTTCAGTACGCCGCTCAGGTCGCGGGCGAAGTGATGAGCGTCAGCCCGCGGCTGGAGGTTGGCGAGGCCGTTAGCGGACCGACGTTCGAGCAGCAGTCGGCCAAGCTGCCTCAGTCGAGACAGCTGCCAGGTGACCTGCTGCTGACGATCGATCCGCAGGTTTATCACGAACGCCTCGCGCAGGCGGACGCCGCGTTCGAGGAATCGCGGGCGGAAATTCGGACACTCGCGCAGGAAGAGGCCAACGCGAAGCGCGTGCTCGATAAGGCGCAACGTGACTTCGACACCTCAAACGCCGAACACGAACGTCTCGAGAAACTCTTTGCCGACGGGTCGGTGACTCAGAATCAGTTGTCGCTGTCGGAACTCGAACTGCGGCGGTACGAGCGAGTACTGGTCGAATCGCAAAACGCTCAGGAGCTGTTTCCGCTCCGCCGCGAGCAACTGCAGAAGCGGCAGCTGCGGCTGGAGACTGACCGCAAGCTCGCTCAGATCGACGTCACTCGGACCGAAGTGCGACCGCCGTTTTCCGGTTTGCTCAGCGAGGTGATGGTTGAAAAGGGCCAGTACGTTCAGCCGGGAACGCCGCTGTTTCGCGTGACGCAGATCAACCGCGTCGAGATCGCAATTCCGCTGCACCCGCTCGACTTCGCAAAGATCGCCGAACTGGTTCTCGCGGGCGAACAGCCGCACGTTGCGCTGTCTGAAAACGAAGTCAGCGGCGATCGCTGGGAAGGCCGCGTCGTCCGCATCGCCCCCGAAGCCGATGCCGGCACGCGGACGATCGAGGTGTTCGTCGAGGTCGACAATTCCGGCAACCCGACGCCGCTCCTGCCCGGCATGTTCGTGCAGGCTCGCATTGAAGGCCCGCTGCTCGAAGGCGTAACCGTGATCCCGCGCGAGGCCATCCTCAGCAGCAATGAGGCCGCGAAAGTCTTTATCGCGCAAGACGGCCTGGCGTCGCCGGTCAACATCGAAGTCGCGCGCCGTCTGGAAGGCATGGCCTTCGTGACGTCCGGTCTGACACCGGGCCAGCAGGTCATCCTGACGAACCTCGACGTCCTGCGGGATGGCTCGAAAGTCGAGGTGCAGACGACACGCAGCCTCAGCGAAGAACTCGCCGACGAACAGACGCTGCGGCTGAAACCCCGCGAGGCATTGCCCAGTCAGTAGTCAGAAACAGGCTCAGCGCCGTTCCGGCTACCTGCTGCTGTAAGGTCGTGTCTGGCGACGAGGGTGGCTGGGGTCGAGAAGCGAGGCACGAGCGGCGAGCCCCCAGCACTCGGAGCGATCAACTGGGGGCTCGCCGAGGCTCGACCCCAGCCACCCCACTTGCACGACCAAGGCGATTGCTCAGTACTCAATTCCGGCCATCGCCAGACCGGCGTGGATTTTCAGGTCGACCATCCAGCCGCTTTCGACCTGCTCGACCAGCCAGGTTCGCAGGCGAGCCAGTTCGATCTCGTGGACGATGATCGATTCGGAGCCCTCGCCACCGCCATCCGACACGCGTTCAAGCCCCGTCGCCTCGAACATGCAGATCGTCTCGCTGGTCAGACCCGCCGACGTTGGACTCTCACCGAGAAACCGCACGTGCTCCGCCCGGTAGCCGGTTTCCTCTTCGAGTTCCCGCTGCACTGCGTTCTCAAGCGGCTCGTCGGCAGCGTCCGCGAGATCGCCGGCCAATCCCGCCGGAAGCTCGATCACTCGCCGCTCGACCGGCGGGCGAAACTGCTCGACCAGCAGCAGTTTCCGGTCATCAGTGACGGCGACAATTCCGACGACGCCGGTCACGCCAACTCGCTCGACAAACTCCCAGCCGTCCCGCGAGACCATTTTCAGAAAGCGGCCTGCGTATCGAACTTCGTCTGCCATTGATGCGTCTCCGAGTCTCGAATTCCCGTCTCGCGGGCTGATTGAACGAGTGGCTGGGGTCGAGAAGCGAGGCACGAGCGCCGAGCCCCCAGTCCAGAATCTACTCAGCCTCAGCCATCAGATTGTTCGCCCGAAAGTCCATTCGCTGTGGCCGTCGCGGGCTGATTGCAACTACGGCGAACATGCTGGAAGATGCGCCCCGTTTTGCGATGGACTGACGAAAAACCACTCTGAAAATACGAAAACGAATCATGGCCTCAATGCAGGAACGGCTGGAAGCCGCGCGTCTGGAAAAGCTGCACAAGATCGAAGAACTCGGCCACGACCCGTGGGGACAGCGGTTCGATGGCCACATCGCCATCCGCGACGCTCGCGAGAAGTGCCCCGAAGAATCCGGCGTCGAAGGCGAAACTGTGCGAGTCGCCGGGCGTATCATGGGCCGCCGCAAAGCTGGCAAGCTGCGGTTCTTCGAGATTCAGGACTGGTCGGGAAAGATCCAATTGCTGTTCAGCCGGGGCGACCTCTCGGAAGAGCAGTGGGAGCTGATGGGTGCCCTCGATCTCGGCGACCTGATCGGCATCGACGGCTCGATGAAGCGGACGAATACCGGCGAAGTCTCGGTCTTCGTGACGCAGTTGACCGTGCTCTGCAAGTCTCTGGCCCTACCCCCGGAGAAGTTCCACGGAGCCAAAAACATCGAGATGCTGCTGCGGCAGCGGTACATCGACCTGATCTATAACGACGGCGTGCTCGACCGCATGATCCAGCGGACGAAGATCATCTCGTCGATCCGCCAGACGCTCAGCGGCCACGGCTTCGTCGAGGCGGAAACTCCCGTGCTGCACGCGATCGCCGGCGGTGCGGCGGCCCGGCCGTTCATCACGCATCACAACGCGCTGGACATCCCGCTGTATCTGCGGATCGCTCTGGAGCTGCACCTGAAGCGGCTGATGGTCGGTGGTGTCGAACGCGTTTACGAAATCGGCCGCGTGTTCCGGAACGAGGGCATCGACGCCACTCACAACCCGGAATTCACGATGATCGAGCTGTACCAGGCGTACGGCAACTACGAGACCATGATGGACCTGACCGAGGAGATCTTCGCCAACGCAGTGAAGTCGGTCAGCGACACGATGGTGCTGCAGTGGGGCGACAAGGAGATCGACTTCACGACTCCGTGGAAGCGCTGCAAATACGCCGACCTGTTCCGCGAGCACGCCGGCTGCGACATGACCGACCACGCCTCCGTGCTGGAAGTCGCGAAGAAGCTGCACATCGAAACGAACGGCGTCCACCCGGACGTGCTCGTCAACGAAGTCTTCGAGGCCACCGTCGAAGACGCCCTCGTCGGCCCGGTCTTCGTGATCGACTACCCGGCGTCGATGTGCCCGCTGACCAAGCGAAAGCAGTCCGACCCGAGCATTGCCGAGCGGTTCGAGCTGTTCATTCACGGCATGGAACTGGCCAACGCCTACACCGAGCTGAACGACCCGCGTCTGCAGGAAGCCACCTTCAGCCAGCAGCTCGAAGGTCTGTCGGAAGAAGACTCGATGGCGAAGATGGACCACGAGTTCATCCAGGCCCTGAAAGTCGGCATGCCCCCGGCGGGCGGCCTGGGCATCGGCATCGACCGCCTGATCATGCTCCTGACCAACAGCCGCAGCATCCGCGACGTCATCTACTTCCCGCTCCTGCGGCCTGAGAACGCTGCGGCATCCGAAGCGGAGACCGAGGAGTAGCGGCGAAGTCTTTCGTGACGTTTGGCCCCTGACCTGGATAGACTCGCTTTCGCAATTCGCCCCACGGGAGTTCGTCGAATGGTCAACCTATCCGCCGAGAATGCCGCCTTTCTGAATGACGTTGTGTCCTCCGGCCAGTTCCCCAGCCGCGAGGCAGCGATTGACGCTGCCGTCAAGTTGCTGCGAGCGGAATCGCAACCAGAGAAGCTGATCCCGTCACAGGATGATCCGCAGTCGATCGAGGACTGGTGCGATCGCTTTGACGCGTGGGCGGACAGCCATCAGAGCCTGGAGTCGGAAGCTGACGACAGCCGCGAAAGCATTTACGCGGGACGCGGCGAATGATCCTGGTCGACACGAATCTGCTCCTGCGGTCCGCACAGCCAGGCCACGCACAGTGCCAGATGGCCCGGGACGCCGTGAAAACTGTCCGCCAACTCGGTTACTTCCCGTGTATCGTGCCACAGATCGTTTATGAGTACTGGGTGGTTGCGACTCGACCGGTCAGCAGCAACGGCCTGGGACTTTCGACGATCGACGCTGAAACTGACATCGCCCGCATCATCGAGCAGTTCCACATGTTCCGGGACGAACGAACGATCTTCGACCGCTGGCAGCGTCTGGTCGTCGAGTACGAAGTTCACTGAAAGACGGCACATGACGCCCGGCTGGTCGCAGCCATGGAGCGTCACGGAATCGAGTACCTGCTCACGTTC
>JAPOLP010000731.1 GCA_029977045.1 Planctomycetota bacterium | reverse complement strand
GCGGTCGATGGCCATCTGCCGCGGCTCGGTCTCGGTCAGTGTGTTGTGCCGGTGGTAAACGATGAACATTTCGCGGTCATCCGGCGAGGTCGTCAGGCAGTGATGAGCCGTGCCGTGAGCGTACGCAGTCGACTTCATGATCGGGTTGAACTCGTACTTCTTCCACGGGCCGAGTGGACTGTCCGACGTCGCGTAGCCGACGGCGTACTCCGGGCTCTGGAAGTGGCTGCCGGAATACGTGAGGTAGTACGTGCCCTTGTGCTTAACCACGACCGCTCCCTCGGTGACACGTCCCATGTGGCGTTCCCAGGGCTGATCCGGCTTGACCATCAGCCGCAGCGAGCCTTCATCGATCGTTCGCATGTCGGCGTTCAGCCTGCCGCCCCAGATCTCGTTTCCGCGGTTGAAGCTCACGTAATAGAAGTAGTACTGGCCATCGTCGTCCTTGAAGACGTGCGCATCGATGCGGATTGACTCGGGCAGCATCGGCTCCTGCTTCGCCTGCCGGAACGGGCCCAGAGGAGTCTGTGCCGTCGCCACGCAGATTCGCGTATCGGCGGCGTAGTACAGGTAGAACGTGCCGTCCTTCTCGACGATGTCCGGAGCCCAGAACCGCGACTCGCCCCAGCTGTCTTCGCGTTTGAGTACGTAACCGTGGTCCTTCCAGTGGACCAGGTCGCTCGACACATACAGCCGAATGCCCTGCGGCATATTCGGGTGATCCGGCGAGTACGTGCAGTAGGCGTAGTACTGGCCGTCGTGCTTGAGAATCGCGGGATCGGCACAGCCTGCCTGGACCGGGTTGGTATACGACTCGACGAGAGACGGTCGCTTCAGTTCGCGGATCGATAGATTGCGGAAGCTGGCCTCGCCGCCGAGTGCGCGCAGACCGACCTCACCAACTGTGAACCGGGAATCGATACCGTCGAGCTTCGGATAGCGTCTCTGAGCGACGGGCAGCTCATTCACAAAGAGCACGACGTTCTCGCGCGAGACCTGCAGCTTCAGCCGGTACCACTCGCCCGGTGCGATGGCGGCTGGCTTTCGAGCAATGCCCTCCCAGTTGTGCCGGACAGCTCCCCACACAACCTGATTAGCCCCACAGTGCAGTCCGGCGTAGTACCCTTCGTACGCGTCAACTCCCTCGCCTGGATTGGTCGCTCGAAAGACAACGCCAGCCTGCGACCCGGCTTCGCTGACGCAAACATCGACCGTCAGCTCAAAGTCTGCAACACGCAGGTCTCGAACATGAGCCCGTGGTCCTTGACCGCCGGTAACCGCGAGCGTTCCGTCTACTGCCCGCCAGTCGCCACCAAAGATCCGCCAACCGCCCAGGCTGCTGCTCTGAAACGTGTCCCGAAAAATGACATCGTCACTCGCCGCCCCACGGGACACAGAGAGCAGAACTGCCACACTGCAAAGGAAAGACGCGAGAAAAGTCATGATTCTCATGGGGAATCCGGTTGGTTCAGAAAGCGGCGTAGACGGGTTGCGGGCGATCTCCCAGAGCATCGTGACGAACGTACTGCCTTCACGATCGAACGCAAAAGTCAGCCCTGAGACGATCCGCCCACATCAACAACCAGTTGAAGACAACCTGCTCGGGAAATGTGTCGGACGGTTTCAGAAGTCCCGGCTGGCCTGCGTCATGTCGACAAGCCTCCGACGAAGCCCCGCTAACTCAGTACAGCGCCGTCGCGAGTTTGCGGCGGTATTCGCCGACCAGCGGGCTTGCTTCGCCGACGACTCCGAACAGGTCGACCATCTGCTGCTTGGCCTTATTCCCGTTCTCGCCACCGAGGTTCTTCTCGACAACGGCCAGCAGGATCTCGAAGGCTTCGCCGTACTTGTGGTCGACAGCCAGAGCGTCCGCCAGGTGAATCTGCAGCGAGAGGTCGTCGGGACTGGCTTCCGCCGCACGGCGAGCTTCCTGCAGGCCGCCGGACTCCTCGGCAGCCGCTCGCATTTCCAGCTGCGTCCTGATCGCCTGAGCCTCGGGTTCGAGATATCCGCGAGCGTCGAGTTCCGCGATGACCGCCGAACACTCCTCGTCACGATTCAGTCCCAGCAGCACTCGCGCAAGAAGAATCTTCGTTGCGTCGTTCGGTTCCAGAGTCAGAGCTTCCCGCAGCTTCTGTTCCGCAGTCGCCGGATCGGATTCTTCGAGACTCAAAGCCTCGACAACCAGTTCCTGAGCCTTCGATGGCAGCAATCCACCGATCCACTCACGCAACTGATCTTCGGGCAGTACGCCCATGAACTGATCAACCGGCTGACCTTCAAAGAACGCGACGACGGCAGGGATCGACTGGACCCGCATCATCATTGCGAGTTCCTGGTTCTCGTCGACGTTGACCTTCGCGAGCAGAACCTTCCCGCCGGACTCGTTGACAATCTGCTCCAGCAGCGGAGCCAGCTGGCGGCACGGCTGACACCAGGGAGCCCAGAAATCAACGATGACTGGAGCCGCAACCGATCGCTCGATCACGTCCGATTCAAAGTTCTCGATCCCGACGTCGTAAATCCAGGACGACTCATCCGCCATCGCGCGTTCTCCTTCGGCAATTTCGTCACAGAGGGCTCAACTAAGCCCGATTGGCCCGGCAACCAGCGTGTTCTCAATCAGAGAAGCCGCGACCGCCTGCGGTCCGGGAATCGTGACCAACTCGATGGCAGCTCACAAGCAGACTCGCAGATCGGCGAGCTGTCGGTCACTCAGCCGCGGACGGTTGGTCACGCTTGACCTTCGCGCGGTGGCGGACATCGTCGCCGCGCACCATGAAGACGACTTCCTTGCAGATGTTGACGGCCTGGTCGGCGATCCGCTCGAAGTGTCGGGCGATCAGGATTTCGGCAAGAGAGTCCTTCACGTCCTGGCGTCCAGCAACAACTTCGCGCACGACGTCGTCGCTGAGCAGTTCCTGAACGACCAGCGCATTCAGCGAGTCGACCATGTCGTCCTGAGCCCGCGTCGCCTCGGCCAATGCCGTGTCGGAACCCGAATACGCCAGAATGGAGTCTTCGACCATCGCGGCGGCCAGCTCGGACATGCTGCGGATATGCTCGAACGCGACCGGCTCGGTACCCGGCTTCATCATCTGCAGCGACTCGCAGACATTGACCACCTGGTCGCAAATCCGCTCCAGCTGAGCGGTGACGTGGGTCATCACCAGGATTTCGCGCAGCGAACTGGCTACAGGGCCGTAGACCGTCAGCAGGCGCATCGCTTCGCGGTCGATATCGACCTGCATCTGGTTGACCTGGCTCTCCAGGCCCGCCGCTTTGTCGCTGAGGTCGACACTGCGATCCGCGACCGCGCTGACAGCCACGCCGACCATCTCGACCGTCACGCGGCCCATGTCGGCAAGCTTCTGCTGCAGAACATCCAGTTCCAGCTCGAACTTCTTCATGACGACTCCATTCCTAACCGTACCGACCCTGGATGTACATATCGGTCTTCTCGTGCTTCGGGTTGAAGAAGACCTGTGACGTCGCACCGTGCTCGATGATCTCGCCGAGCAGCATGAAGATGCACTCGTCGCTCGCCCGCCGTGCCTGAGCCATGTTGTGCGTCACAATCACCACTGTGTAACGCTCACGCAGGGATTCGAGCAATGCCTCTATCCGCTCGGTGCCCTGCGCATCGAGAGCCGAACACGGTTCGTCCATCAGAATGACCTGCGGCTTGAGCGGCAGCAGCCGAGCGATGCAGAGCTTCTGCTGCTGCTCCAGCGTCAGACTTGTAGCCTTCCGGTTCAGCCGGTCCT
>JAPOLP010000234.1 GCA_029977045.1 Planctomycetota bacterium | reverse complement strand
CGAACGAGCACGAATGCAGGCCATCGAGGACATCATGTCCGCCCACTGCCGCGACCACCGTATCCGTCGCGACTGGGTCTTCGCCAACATCCCCCCCGCCTGGGCACAGCACCTCAAAAAAACGTAGCGGAGCGGCGCAAGCCGTCCGACCTGCGTTCCAGCGTGACACCGGACGGCTCGCGCCGTTCCGCTACCTGAGCGAGGCTATCGCCCCCGCTGGCTGACTCGCGTGGGAACGTGGCGAGTGATTCGCTACAACGCCGCCTTCTTTTCACTGTGACGGAGCACTTTCAGAATGATCACGAGGATCACCGGCAAGCTGGTTCATCTTTCCGAGGCGGCGGCGACAATCGGTGCTGGGCCGTTTGAGTACGAAGTTCTCATCCCGGAATTCGTACGGCGGCAGTTACAGCCATCGGTCGGGCAGGAAGTCAGCCTGCGGACGATCGAGTATCTCGACGGCAATCCACAGCAGGGCCGGCTGGTACCGCGGATGGTCGGCTTTATGAACGAAGCCGAACTCGAGTTCTTCAATGCGGTCTGCCAGGTCGACGGCGTCGGCGTCAAGAAAGCTCTGCGAGCAATGGTCCGCCCGGTCCGCGAAGTCGCAACCGCGATCGAGGAACAGGACATAAAACAATTGAGCACACTGCCCGGCGTCGGACCGGCGATGGCCGAGCGAATCGTCGCCAAGCTGCGGCGGAAGATGGCGAAGTTTGCTCTGATGGTCGACAAGGCCGAACTCGGCGGCGAACTGTCTCAGCCGTCCATCGCCGAAGACGCCTACGAAGCCCTGCTCAGCCTCGGCCACAACGCATCCGAAGCCCGTGAGAGGGTCGAGGCCGCCATCAAGTCGATGCCGAAGGCCAAATCCGTCGACGAACTGCTGATGGAAATCTACCGCCGCAATCGCGCGTAGCTCGCAAGTTGCAGAGCGGCGGCCAGAAACGATCGGTCGCCGCAGTTTCGCCGGACATTCCAGGAGAACGGATTCCCCATGCTGAAACTGGCTACGAAATTCATCCCGGTTCGACACGCGTTTGAGACTGCCTGGCGGGCCGGGTTTCGGTATGCCGAATTCTGGCTCGACGGAGCACTGCTCGACGACTGGGAAAATGTCGCTCAGACGGCGCTCGACTTTCCGCTCGACTATGCCCTGCACTTCCCGAATCGCTCGAACCTGACCGACGAGCAACTCGGGCACTGCGTCCAGCTGTACGAGGCTCTGCAGTGCCAAGCGATGGTGATTCACACGCCCATGTTCGAGCGATACGGCGAGGGCCTGCTTCAGTTGAAGCCCGACATCGTGCTGGCCGTCGAGAACCACAAACTCACCCCGGACGACCTGAAAAGCTGGGGAAAGTCGAATCAGTACCTGACGCTCGACGTCGAGCACGTCTGGAAGTTCACGCTCAAGGACGGCCCGTTCGAGGAACAGCTCGACACCGTCGGCAGGATCATCGAACGCCACGCCGACAAACTGCGGCACGTCCACATGCCCGGCTACGTCCCAGGCTTCGACGAGCACCGCCCAATGTACTGCGCCCGCGAACTGGTCTTCGCCGTCTTCGAGATGCTGCAGAAGATCGACTACCGCGGCCTGATCGTCTCCGAGGTCAACGCTGAGTATCAGACCGAACTCGACCTGCGCATGGACCGCCTGCTGTTTGACCGCTGGCGGGAGATTGCGAGTGCATCTGCAAGCGAGTCACCCTCAGTTGAAGACTGAACTCACTCGCCAGCTGACGGCGGGAACGAATGGCTGGCCGTTTCGATGGTCGTTCGCAAGGTGACGTTGAGTTGCGAGGTTCGTTTCGTTCGCGGAGCGAACAACTACTTTCAGGTGGCCATATAGTCGTTGATCGCTCCGCGATCGAAACGCAGGCGTGCTGAAAACGCCGTGATGCAACTGTCGACTCGCATTCCACGTGTGTCGTTGAGTTATGACGTAACGAATCGCAGCACATGCGGCACGAAGACCGCCAAACCGGCACATGCCGCGCCAAGCGAAATAAGCAGAACAGCTCCGGCTGCCATATCGAGCGCCTGACCGATCTCACGGTTCATCTCGCGGGTAATCGTTCGTGCCAGCGATTCGATCGCACTGTTAAAGCACTCTGCCGCGACGACGCTGGCGATACAGACCAGCAGAACCGCCCATTCCGTTGGACTGACTCGAAACGTCACTGCTGCCGCAACAACGCAGATCGTGGCAAACGCATGGACGACGAAACTCTTTTCGGAACGGATGGCGAAGCCGATTCCTCGACCGGCGTCGCGAAACTTCGATGACCACGTTCGCGGTCCGGGAAGCTCTTCTCTGCTCTTCGTTTCGACATTCGACAAAGAACTCGTATCTGTTCGCTGCGGTGAATCCATCGTATCGCTCTCGATCGTTCGCTGTTTGTGCTTACGGAAGCGTCGCAGAACTTGCGCCCCCAGACCCCCTTCAGACCAGGCTTGATTGATATGTCGAGAGTTTGCGAATTGCCGGGCGTCGTGGGTTTTTTGAGGATCCAGTTTCTGGTTTAATCGAAGCGAACGGTATTCGCGAGACGCGCGTCGCGGGCAGAGTTCTCATCGACAGAATCGAATCTGCTGACTGGCGGCACAGCGCGACTCATCGGGAAGGATCACCCCCTCATGATGCACTACTCGTGCGATGTCTGCGGCTGCAAACTGAAGGACGAACGCTTCGTCGTGCGCCTCGATATTTATCCGGCATTCGACCCGGACGCGATCTCCGCTGACGACCTCGAACAGGACAATCTCACGGAGCTGTCCGAGCTGCTGTCCGACTTTGAAGCCACCGGCGAGATGAATTTCAGCGATTCCGATCCGTCGACGTTCCGCTACGACCTGTGCTCGGACTGCCACCGGAACTACCGCAAGGATCCGCTGGCTCTGCACCGTCCAGGTCGGATGCGGTTCAGTGAGAACTGAGGTTCCGACACTCCGATCGATGCGCTAAAACTCGCCGCTCAACGCGGGCGAACATCCAGCCATCGAGTTGCACGGAGGCAGAACCTTGGCCCAGAAGAAACGCGGGAGTAAGTCACTCCCGCCGCTGATTGTTGTCGTCCTGATCGTCGTTGCTTTTCTGCTGCGAGCCAGCGGTGTTCTGCCGCCTGAAGTCGCGCAGATCATCGATCGCTACCTGCCATCAGAGCTTCGTCGCGCTGTCCCCGAGCGAACCGTTGTCGAGGGCGATGGCCAGTATCTCGTCGAACGAGTTGTCGACGGCGACACGCTCGTTCTGGCTGGCGGCG
This sequence comes from Planctomycetota bacterium, assembly GCA_029977045.1. Classification (GTDB taxonomy): domain Bacteria; phylum Planctomycetota; class Planctomycetia; order Planctomycetales; family Planctomycetaceae; genus JAPOLP01. Next base: position 4,714 of record JAPOLP010000234.1, on the reverse strand, counting down.
AGAAAGTTCGCCTGATCGGCGTCGACACTCCCGAGACGAAGCACCCGACGAAGCCCGTCGAACCATTCGGCCCCGAGGCATCCGCCTTCACGAAGAAATCGGTCGAAGGCCAGACGGTCACGCTGAAATTTGATCGCGAGAAATACGACCGGTACCAGCGACTTCTGGCGTACGTCTACCGCGACGACTGGTGTCTCAACGAGGAGCTGATCCGCAACGGCCTCAGCGAGTGCGTGACGAAGTACCCGTTCGACAGCTCGATGAAGGAGCGGTTTCGTCAGGCCGAAGACCAGGCTCGCCGGGAACGACTCGGCATCTGGAGCCAGTCGACGCCGGTGGCGTCACGCTGAGAGCAGGTTTTCAGTCGGACCCAAGTGGCTCAGAACAGTCGCATCTGGCCGTTGCTCGTCTTCGGCGGACGGAAATGTTCGGTGCTCAGTTCGGGATGCTGACGGTTGAGACCGAACTTCCTGCTGAAGACGCGGAATGTCTGAGCTATCTGCGTGGCGATTTCGCCGGAACCTCGCATCCTCTGTCCGAAGCCGGACTCTGATAGCTCTCCGCCCCGGCAGGATCGCAGGCGGGACTCGACACGCGGCTTCTCGGCGGGCCGGTTTCGCTCCAGCCAGTCGAGGAAGATCGGCTCGACAGCCAGCGGCAGGCGCAACAGGACGTACGAAGCCGATCGGGCTCCGGCGTCGGCGGTCGCCTGCAGAATCGCCGGCATTTCCGAGTCAGTCAGCCCGGGGATGACCGGAGCAACCATCACGTTGACCGGGATGCCGGCCTCAGACAGCTCGGTGACCGTCCGAAGGCGTGCTTCCGGGGAGCTGGTCCGCGGCTCCAGACTGCGGCACAGAGAGCGTTCGAGTGTCGTCACGCTCAGATTAACAACGACCAGATTGTCGCGGGCGAGATCAGCGAGAACGTCGATGTCTCGCGCCACGAGAGCGTTCTTCGTAATGATGCTGACCGGCTGCCGGGCCTCGGCAGCCACTTCGAGGCACCCTCGCGTCAGGCGGTAGTCCCGCTCGGCTGGCTGGTAGCAGTCCGTCACACCCGAGAAAACGATCAGTTCTGGCGACCACGCATCCCGAGCCAGCCAGTCTCGAAAAAGCTGCGGAGCCCGCTCCTTCACGAAGATCTTCGACTCGAAATCGAGCCCGGCACTCAGCCCCAGATACTCGTGCGTCGGCCTGGCGTAGCAGTAGCTGCAACCGTGGGCACAGCCTCGATACGGATTCAAGCTGTATCGGAACGGAACGTCGGGGCTGTCGTTCTCCGAGATTATCGAACGCGACTCGTCCGTCAGGTACTCGGTCGTCACGTCCCGCAACTGCTCGAAGTACTCGTCATCGGGCTCGAGCTGCTCGAGATCGTCGACACGCCGCACCGTCTCAAACCGGTTCGGCGGATTGATCTGGGCTCCGCGTCCGTGGGCGGCTGGTCGGCGCTCCGTCATCAGATTCCTCTATCCGCGTTGAGTGATCGCGACAAGTCTCCCGCCTCACGGTGAATCGGCAAGCCTCGAATTCGGCCAGCGAGAGTCCATCTTGACCGGGTTTCGAGATTCTGCGACAAGCCGTGCCCTTCCTGACTGGCAGGCCGAGACTTGCGGCCCGCCTCCCGTCTTTTGCCGTCCGGCAATCGGAAATCTCCCGCAAAAACCGCTTCAACGGAAGCATCGAAGCGAGTCTCCGATGAAATCGACACGGATTCGTCGACAGTTTCTGCTCACACTCTCATGCCTGGCTCTGCCGGTCGCTGCCGTCAGCGGTTGTGCGAACTTCCAGGAAACGCGGGCGATCGAAGCCTTCACCCAGGCGCTGCAGGAAGAAGATCTCGGCGACCTGAAGAAGAGTACGTCTGACCGTTTCGAGCAGAAGGCTCTGCGTCTCTCGGAATCAATCGAGGACTTTGCAGTCCTGCGACTGCCGCAGGGAGATGTTGAAGTTCTGGACGTCGAAGATGCCAGCGACACCGAGAAACGCGTGACTGTGAAGATCGGCAAGTCGCAAGAGAAGTTCCGTTATCGGCTTCTCCGGGAATCCGGCAGCCGCAAGTGGGTCGTCGACGACATCTACCTGCGTAAAAAGAAGGACGGCGTCGTTTCGACGAAGCCAGTCACCGAACTGATGGACCTCGTGTCGACCGTCCGTGAATTTCTCACTGCCTGGAGCAGCGGTGACCGCACAGAGATTCTCGACGTCGCTACCCCGCAACTCGGCGAATTGCTGGCTTCATTGCCGCGTCCGTACCTGAACTACCTGGCAAACCGAGTCATCGGCGACCGCAGCAGCGAGACAAAGGTCCGCCCGGAAGCACAGATGGACGACGATGTCGCAGTTGTCCGTCTGCCGAGGAAGTCCGGGCAGATGATCATCTCGTTTGAAAAGACAGACGGTCACTGGTTGGTTTCCGATCTGGCTGTCGAGTCACGCAAGGACAACCAGCACGTCAGCTCGGTCGTCCAGTTCGCGACAGTACTCGACTCGGCGGCAGAATTCCTGGACGCATACAACGCCCGCGACAAGGCATCTCTGGCCACAGTCACGGACCAGTCGTTCTTTGAGCACAGCCTCGAACCAGCCAAACTGGAGACCGTGCCGCTGCCGACTGCCGAAGAGGCGGCGACCAGTGAATTTCAGCTCAAACTGGAAAACGGCATCGCCGACTTTCTCGTACCGACGAAAACTGAGCTGATCAAAATCAGCCTCTCTCGCATCGAGGGTGAAGATGCAGCGACGCAGGACAGGTACCTTGTCGACGACGTCACGCTGTATGAACTGGATGGAAACGAGGAAAAGCGGCTGTCTGCCCTGTTTCTGTCGCATGCCATGGTCGAACTGTTCTCTGAGTCGCTTTCACTGCGTGACCTGCAGTCTGTGCGTCTGATGTCAACTCCCGATTTCCGGAGCAGAATCTGGAATCAACCCGGCATGGACGAGCGTCTGCTGATGCGACTGCCGATGCCCGAGATCGAAAATGCAAAGCCGCAGATCAAGACGACCATTTTCATGGGCTCAGTCACTGAAGTGACCGTCAGCCAGGGATCACGATACCTCGTCTACGTGCTGGAAGACTCAAACGGCCAACTGCTGGTTGATGACGTCCTGATGCCCGTTGTCGGTCGCCCGAACTCACTGAAAACAACTCTCGGAGCGCTGATCCCGCTCTACCAGTTTGCCGAGGCCCTTCAGGCAGGAGATCGGCCACAACTTCACGCTCTTTCATCACAAGACCTGAACACGACGGTCTGGCACGCCACCGAACAAGTGCCCCTGATCGGCGTCAGTCCGGGAAGACATCTGCAGGCACCGCTGACCGGCCTGGAACAGAATGACCGTCAAATCTCGCTACAGCTCGGCGATGATACCTTCGGAGCCCGAATCCTGCTGACTCGTGAAGACAGCCGCCTCGTGGTCGACGACATCCGCTTCATCTCCGGGCCAGAAGTCCGTCAGCGAGTCGACCTGAAAGAAGCGATGAAGATCGAGATCGCACGACAGCGAGGCGATCGGCGCGTTCAATCTCGAAACTAGGCCTCGACGGAACGCACCTGTGTTCCGGCCAGAATGTGTGCCATCGGTTTCGATACCTGCACCAATCGTTTTCCCGGCCAGCGCAGACACCCTTGCCTGGTCCCCCAGCTCGGCCCAGTTTCACCGTTCAGTGACACTGAATCAGCAAAACTCAAATATGTCCGTCCAAAAACAGCCAGAACTGGAGTTGATCCGTTTCTGAAAGCGCAGCTAAGTTCCGTTGACTGATGCATCAGGGGGATTGCAGTGGAGTTGCTGTGACCGGCATCGGTGAGTGCCTTTGCTCAGAATTTTGAGCGTTTAAACCCAGGGAGTGACACAGTGGCTAAAGAAAAGGCAGACACAAAGAACGAAGAAGAAGGCGCCGCAGATGCAGCGGCAACTGCGACAGAAGCACCGGCGGCGGCTCCTGCGGCAGGTGGACAGCAGGTTCAGCAGACGCTGATCGTTGACGATTCCAACGTGAGCGCCGGCTATGCGAACTTCTGCCGAGTTTCGAGCACTCCGGAAGAACTGATTCTGGACCTCGGCCTGAATCCTAATCCGTACGCCACCGGCGAAGTGACCGTTCCGGTTGGGCAGCGAATCATCATGAACCACTTCACGGCGAAGCGTCTCCTGAGCGCTCTGTCGATGGCTCTGCAGCGTCATGAGCAGGCCTTCGGCGTTCTGGAAACAGACGTCCGTCGTCGCGTTAAGCGTGGCTGATTTCGCAGCCGGTTAGCGACAAACAGAAAAGGCCACTGCTTCTCCGGAAGCAGTGGCCTTTTTCTTTGGACCGAGCAACCAGGCTTTTTCCGCACTTAGACACCGCGCACAAAAAAACGTCTGAGCCTCGATATCGGGGCTCAGACGTATCAGCATCCCAATGGATTGCCCGTGACTGGTCTATTCGACCATGTCCTTCAGCTTCTTGAGCGGGCGAATCTTGATCGCCTGAGAAGCCGGCTTGGCCTTAAACATCTGCTCTTCGCCAGTGAAGGGGTTGACGCCCTTGCGAGCCGGCTTGGCCGGGTTGTACTTCGTCACGATCTTGCACAAACCCGGAATCGTGAAGTTCTTGGCGTCGGTCTTCTTTCCCTTGCCCAGTTCAGCGGCAATGACGTCGCCAAGAGCGTCAAACACGCCCCCAACGTCCTTCCGTGAAAGGCCGGTCGCTTCCGCGATCGAGT
>JAPOLP010000776.1 GCA_029977045.1 Planctomycetota bacterium | reverse complement strand
GCGAACGGCCTGCCGGACGAAGGCAAGGACACCACGCGGCTGTTCTTCCCCGCCGACCAGCACCAGTTCAAGAAGTGCATCGAGTCGATCTTCAACGATGCCGGCCTGCGGTTTGTGTTTTCGACACGGTCCGCCGTTCCCGACCTGCTGGACGACAACGAGCAGCCGATCTTCGGTGATGGTTACGAGTTCGTCGTCGGCAAGGACGACGTCGTCCGCGAAGGCACCGCCGGCTACATCGTCTCGACCGGCGAAACGACGTACCGGGCTCTGGACGCCGTGATCAATCTCAAGGAGAGCGGCCTGGACATCGGGCTGATCAACAAGAGCACGCTGAACGTGTACGACGAAGACATGATGGCGAAGCTCGCCGCCGCTCCGTTCGTGCTCGTCGCCGAGTCCTTCAACGTGGCCACCGGCCTGGGCTCACGCTTCGGCACCGAACTGGTCAAACGCGGCTTCCGCGGCGCCTACAACAACCTGGGCACCAACAAGGAAGGCTCCGGCGGCCTGTGGCAGCAGATGGGTTACCAGGGCATCGACTCCGCGGGCATCCAGGCCGCCGTCCGGGCACTGGCCGGCAAGTAGGCGACTCGCGAAAGCGTGTGAGTACAGGAGAGGACGCAGGCGTCGTCAATATCGCGGCGTCTTCCGCGAAGAGAGCTAAACCGCAGCGGCGCTTTTCTGGCGCCGCTGCAGCTCTCCCTGCTGGAAGACACGGATGACGCCGTACTCGCCGTCGTAGCCGCCTTCCGCGATGACCTCGCCCTTGCGCATCCGCTCGACGGCTTCGCCAAGCAGTGGTTCTCCCGCGGCCCGAATATCTTCGGGCGGAGCATCGTTGAGGATGAACAATTCATTCCCGACAACAAGACGTAGACGAGTTTCTCCGAAGCTCTGGGAACGTCAGAAGGCGACGTTGTTCGTGTGTGGTCAGTGTCCACGCACGAATGCCGACGCACTCCGGCTGAGCAGGTTTCGGAGAAACCTGCCTACGGCTTTCAGGCTTACTTTCCGCCGAGAAGAATCGCTTCGATGAACTCGTTGGCGTTTCTGTACCTGGCCGACTTTGACGCCGTGCCGTCGCCGATCAGAAGGTGGCATTCCATGCCGACGCTGTCGGCCTTTTCCTTCATCTTCACGCCGTAGACCGGGTGATGGATCCCGTGGCCGGCGTTCTTTGAGGGCAGCGTCATGTCGCCGCTGTAGCTCATGAAGAGCGGCGGATCGTCTTTGCTGACGTGATTGTATGAGGAGAATTCGAGATACAGCGGTTTGTGCTTCTCGTAGTTCTTCAGTGCCCCTTCGATCGTCTGCTCGCCGACGGCCATGTTGATCATGCGGTGCTGCAGAACCATCGGACCGAGCCAGGGTTCAATCTGTTTCGGGTCGATCGACGTCTGGCCGCCAGCGACGGCGGCTCCGGAGACTCGGGTCGATTCGCGGAGCACTGGGTCCTTCGCGTTCGGGTCGGCCAGGTCATCGTGGCAGAGCAGCCACATTGACGTACAGGCTCCCGCACTTCCGCCGGACAGACAGATACGGCTCTTGTCGATGTTCCACTCGGCGGCCTTCGATCGCAGAAACTGAATCGCTCGCGCGGCGTCGTGAACAGGAGCAGGCAGCGGGTTCGCCGGTGTGTGGCGGTAGTTGATTGCCGCGTACGAGATGCCTTTGGCCAGCCAGTACTTCTGCGGGTCGCCGGCGCGGAACTTGTCACCGCTCGTCCAGCCGCCACCGTGAATATAGACGTGCAGCGGACGCGGCCCGTCGCCCTCGGCCACCCAGATATCCAGAACGTTGGACTTGTCGGAACCGTACGACACATTGGCGTGCGTCGGCGGGTTGGCCGCCTTTTCCTGAGCAGGCAGCATCGATGCCAAAAAGAAAAGCAGCAGCACGGTCAGCAGGTGTTTCATCGCGGGGACTTTCCGTGTGGAAGGCGGTGAACCTGATAGCGGAACGGCGCAAGCCGTCCGGTCGGTCTGAGAGTATGCGTGGATCACCGGACGGCTTGCGCCGTTCCGCTACTTCAGTGAGGAATTCTGGTCGACTGGCTACAGGTCCGCCAGCAGTCGGTCGGCGTCGCCGAACTGCGGCAGCGAAACACCCATCCGATCCATCATGGACAGGTACAGGCTGCAGGCTCGGCGTTCGTCGTCAGGGCGATCCAGGTAATCCAGAATCCGCCCGGTTTTCAGCGATCCACCTGCCTGGCCGGCGAGGACGATCGGCAGGCGATCGGCCTGGTGTTTATCGCCGTCGAACAGGTTCGAGCAGCACATCAGCAGAGAACTGTGCAGCAGCGACTGGCCGCCTTCGTCGATCTTCTTCAGACGGTCGATCAGGTACCCGAACTGGCCGATGTGGAACCGGTTCGTCTGCAGGTACATCGCTTCGAGTTCGGGGTCGCGGCCGTTGTGCGTCAGGTCCAGGTGCAGGCTGCCGTGCACGCCATCAAGAAACCCGAAGTTCATCTGCGAGAGGTCGTTGTTCAACATGCAGGTCGCGATACGGGTCTTGTCCATCTGAAACGCCAGGACGATCAGATCGAGGATCAGCCGCATGTGATCGGGAATCTCCTGCGGCAACTCGTCCGCCGGACGCGGCATGTCGGGCGTCGCGAGCGTCGGACGCCAGCCTTCCAGCCGCTCTTCTTTCGACGCGAGATCGATTCGCTGTTCGATGCTGCGGATTGATTCGAGGTACTCGTCGAGCTTCACGCGGTCGCTCTTTGAGAGCTGCGTCCGCAGCGACTTCGCGTCGGTCAGCACCTGGTCGAGGATACTGCGATCGAGCTTCCGCTGCCCCTGGCCGCCGACGATCTGATCGAACGCCCTCGCAGGATAAATCTCTTTTGTGGCGGGCTTCGTTGGACTCTACCAGGAAATGCACGATCCGTAAATCATCGACAGACCGTCTTCGAGCCGCAGTTCGGTCGGCTCGATGCCCAGCACAAGACTCGGCAGCGCTGTCTGATCGCCGAGCTGCTGAGCGAGCACCTGATCCATCGAACGTCCGACGCGGATGTCGTTCTGATCGAGACTGACCCAGGCACCGGAGAGCAGATTCGGCATCCGACCGAGGTGAGCACTCGGGTTCGCGACAGCCTGCGCATTGAACAACCCGTCGATAATGACGAGGTCTTCACGATGCGGAGCCAGCGGTTCGATGCCCGGCCCGAGCTGCATGTCAGCGCCACTGCCCTTCGCCCACCAGTGAGCAGGCTCGACGCCGTTCGAGAAGTAAAGGCACGCAAATCGAACGGGCGGCTTTGACGAATCGTCGCCGGTCGTTTGCTTTCCAGACTCAGCCCGCAACGGCAGCGACATCAGCCACGGCAAAGCGAGGCTCGCACCGCCGGTCTTCAGAAACGAGCGGCGGGAAACGCCATCGTGCCACCAGTGTTCGTTGTGACGTCGTGCCATTAAGTGACTCGCGAGATGCCTGTCGGAAAAGGAATGCGAAATCGAACGACCGATCGCCAATAGTAGCCATCTCGCTCCGTCGAGATGAGCCGGCGTGACGAGTCGTTCACAGAATCAGAAATCATCGTTGTTCACTATGAGGGTTCTGAAGATGGTTCCTTCTGAATCTGAAGTCGATT
>JAPOLP010000899.1 GCA_029977045.1 Planctomycetota bacterium | reverse complement strand
GGTGCCGACGCCGCGGTCGGAGTAGATTTCCAGGAGCAGCGAGTGCTGCATCCGGCCATCGACGATGTGCAGCTTTCCGACGCCTGCTTCCAGTGCTTCGAGAGCCGCTTCCATTTTGGGAATCATTCCCGCCGAGATCGTTCCGTCAGCAATCAGAGCGCGAGCTTCCGCGACGTTGATGTGCGAGATCAGCGACGACGGATCGTCCTTGTCCCGCAACAGTCCCGGAACATCGCTTACGAAGACGAGCTTCTCCGCCTTGAGCAGCCTGGCGACCGCGGCTGCCGCCGTATCGCCGTTGACGTTCAGTCGCTGCCCTTCACGGTCGACGGCGATGCAGGGAATGATCGGGATGACTCCCCGCTCCGCCGTTGAATCGAGAAACTCGCGGTTGATGTCGACGACGTGTCCGACGAAACCCAGGTCGATCGGTTCGCCATCGTCACCAGCCAGTTGCAGCTTCTCACCAATGAGCACGTTCTTGCCGGATGAGAAACTGAGTCCAACCGCTGCGCCCTTCCGCTCAGAGATTTCGTCAATCTGGTCGACGAGTCCCTGGCTGATTTCGCGACTGAGTACTCGCGCGGCGATATTCAGTGTGTCGATGTCTGTGTAACGACGACCCTGCACCCAGCGCGGCTCGATGCCGGCCGCTTCCATCGCGCGGCTGATGTCCTTGCCACCGCCGTGAATCACGACCGGTCGCATCCCGACGGTTTCCAGAAAGATCACGTCGGTCAGGAACGAGCGGACGGACTCGGGATTCTCCAGCGCGCTGCCGCCGAGTTTGATGACGACGTACTTGTCGCGGAACCGGCGAATCCAGCCGAGTGCCTCAATCAGCGTGCGTGCTTTCCGGATGGCTTCGTCCACGGGAGCGAGTCCTCAAAGAGGCTGAGAAAGCGAGCCATTGTATGGCTGCCCCCTGGCGAGTCAATTCGCGACGGACTGCCAAATCCAGTGGGGGTTTTCAGTCGAACCGTGCTCGACGGACCGTGCAAGGCCTCTCGATCTCAGCTGGACCGGTGGTACCGATCAGGCTGATTCTCCGGTCGTGACGCCTGCAGCAAACGGGGCAATTGGCAGGTTTTTCTGAGCTGGTCGTGACGGCTCTCCGGAGTGAGGAATACTTCTGTCAGGAAAAGCCTGCCGGCCAGGCGGACCTGTCCGGATCGGAGCCCGGGCGTGACCTACGCTCGGCTGAGTGGAGCTTCCGCCTCCAGAGTGCGCGGGCTCCGACAACTTTCTCGAACAGCAGTGAGTGACTCGATGCTTCCTGAAATGAGCGTTCAACTGATTGTTTTCCTGATCTGCGTCGGCGCGTACACGCTGGCCGCGGCGATCTGGGACATCCGTGTGAAGCGAATTCCGAACAAGCTGACGCTGCCGGTTTTCGGCGCGGGGCTCGTCTACCAGGTTGCCTTCAATCAGGTCGACGGCCTGCTGGCGGCAGCGGCTGGCTTCGCTGCCGGTTTCGGACTGCTCTTCGTGCTGTGGATGATCGGCAGTGGCGGCGGCGGTGACGTCAAGCTGATGGGCGCTCTGGGCGTCTGGCTCGGCGGCAAGCTCACGCTGATGGTTCTCGTCGGCAGCACGCTGATGGCAGCGATCGGCACGTTCTGCGTCATCGTCTACAAGGCTTTGACACACGGCGTCTGGGCCAGCAAGGACCACTACATGGCCACTGGGAAGTTGAAGAAGGGCGAGAAGCCGAAGAAGGAAACGCTCGACCAGAAGCAGAAGCGTCGCACGATGGGTTACGCCGTGCCGGTCGCTCTGGCAACGTGGCTGGTCGTCGCCTGGCAGATTCCGAAGTTTCCCTGGATGACCGCCGAGCCCGAACAGCAGCCAGTTGCCGCTGCGTCAGCTCCAGCGGAATCCCCCGGCAGCCCGTCTGAAGCACCTGGCACGAACTGAGTCCTGAGCCGAATTCGAAAACACCGCCGCCATGCGGCGTCGGATGTGGATATTGAAATGCAACGAGTCCCGCAGACATCAGTCAGCTCGCCGTCGGCATGCTTACTTCGTGAGCGAGGCGGTCGCAAATCGCGAGAGGGGTTCCTCAGCGCCGAGCTGATCATGGTGCTGCCGATTTTCGGCATCGTTCTGTTCGGACTGCTGGAGTTCTCGCTGCTGTTTTTCGCCCGTGGCGAGCTGGCTGAGGCGTCTCGTGCTGGAGCCCGCAAGGCGACACTGCCGGGCGCTTCGTCATCGGACGTCGAAGCCGAAGTCCGCAAGGTTCTGCCACGCCGCCTGCAGGACTCTCTGGCGGTTCAGGTCGATGCGGGCGCGAAGTCGGGAGACGTTGTCACGGTCGCTCTGGCCGTCGATATGAACGCTGCGTCGCCCGATCTTCTGTGGCCCATTGGTTACAGCCTGAAAAACCGGAAGCTTTACGAAGTCGCCAGAATGATCAGGGAGTGACTCCTGAAAATCTGAGACAGTCGGCGCCGGTCTGACACATATTTCGCAAGACATCTCCGCCCAGCCGGGCAGCCTCCGAACTCCACCAGGAGCGGAACGTTGAAGAATCTGACCCCCGCAAAACTCGTCATGCTGGTCTTCGTCGCGATGGCCGGCATGATCGTCCTGTATGTCGTCAAGACTCTGACTGCCCGCGAGATCCCGCCAAGGGTCGACACGACGCGAGTCATCCCAATGCTTGTCGGCGATCTCGAACCAGGCACCGTCATCACGGACAGGCATCTGGGACGTGGTCCGTGGCCTGGCGAGGACATCAAAGATGATGTGCTGCTGTCCGAGGGCGGAATTATCGGCCGCGTCGTCAAAGTGCCGATGGAAGCCGCGACGCCGATTCACGGAAACGACCTGTATGCTCATGGCGAACTGCCACCACTGAGTGTCAGCGAGGGGTTTCGGGCCGTCACAGTTTCGATCCGGGAACAGGCCGCGATCATGAACGGCCTGATCAAGCCGGGTGACTTTGTCGACATTCAGTTCACACCGAACGATCTCAACGGTGACCCGCGTTACGCGCTGGTTGGCGGATTGTCGATCAAACTCTTCAAGGGCGTTCGCGTCCTCGCACTGAACCGCGACTTCGTCCAGACGCCGCTGCAGGCGAGTCAGAACTCAGTGACGCTGGAAATCGCCGACGAAGATACCGGCATTCTTGACCTGT
>JAPOLP010001060.1 GCA_029977045.1 Planctomycetota bacterium | reverse complement strand
TGCTCATTGCGCTGCCGAACTCGTCTGGTGGTCCGTCGTGGGAGAGACGAGAGGAATGAATCTGATACTGCGGCTCAGTTGGGGGCAGTCCGCTCGCTGCTGACTACGCAATGACGTCGTGGACGACGTTGCCGGCGAGGTCGGTCAGGCGGTAGTCGCGACCGGCGTAGTGGTAGGTGAACTTCTCGTGGTCAAAGCCCATCAGTTTCATGATGGTAGCCTGCAGATCGTGGACGTGGACCGGCTTCTCAACGGCTTTGAAACCGAACTCGTCGGTGGCGCCGTGAACGTAGCCACCTTTTACTCCGCCGCCAGCCAGCCAGGTGGTGTAGCCCCAGTGGTTGTGGTCGCGACCGTTGATCTTGCCGGCGTTTGAACCCTGCTTCGGAAGCTCGACGGTTGGAGTTCGACCGAATTCGCCGCCGCAGATGATCAGCGTTTCGTCCAGCAGGCCGCGTTCTTTCAGGTCTTTGATGAGTGACGCGATCGCGCGGTCGCACTGCTGAGCCAGGCGACGATGATTGACCTCAATGTCGTCGTGGTTGTCCCACGGCTGGCCGGCTCCGTGCCAGACCTGGACGAAGCGGACTCCGCGTTCGACGAGTCGCCGAGCGATCAGAATCTGGCGGGCCTGGGTTCCGGGGCCGTACGCATCCAGAACGTGCTTCGGTTCGCGGCTGACGTCGAACGCTTCCTCGGCTTCGCTCTGCATCCGGTACGAGAGTTCAAACGACTGGATGCGGGCTTCGAGCTGCGGGTCGTAGCCGCGGGCTTCCAGGTGCTTGCGGTTGAAGTTCTGCAGCAGATCGAGCTGCCGCCGCTGAGTGCTCCGCGACGCCGAATCGTTGCGGATGTTCGCGATCAGCTTGTTGACGTCGGTGTCTTTCGTGTCGAGATACGTGCCCTGATAGACGCCGGGCAGGAATCCCGCCTGCCAGTTCTGCGACTCCTGAATCGGGTAGCCGCCGGGGCACATCGCGATAAAGCCGGGCAGGTTCTGATTGTCGCTGCCAAGGCCGTACGTCAGCCACGAACCCATGCTCGGTCGAACCTGCCGCGGGTCGCCGCAGTTCAGCAGCAGCAGTGACGGTTCGTGGTTCGGCACGTCGGCGTGCATCGAACGAATGACGCAGATGTCGTCGATGTGCTGCGCGGTGTGCTCGAAGATCTCACTGACTTCGATGCCGCTCTCGCCGTACTTGCGGAACTGGTACGGCGATCGGAACGCGGCTCCTGTCGGGCGTTCGGTCCGGAGGTTCGGCGTCGGCAGTTCCTTGCCGTGCCACTTCGTCAGCTCGGGCTTTGGATCGAACGAGTCAACGTGCGATAAGCCTCCGTTTAAGAAGATGTGGATAACGTGCTTCGCTTTCGGGGCGAAGTGCGGTTCTTTCGGAGCCAGCGGGTTGATCGGACCGGAAGCCGCGACGGCAGCGGATTCGATCAGGCCGGCGTCCGAGAGCACTCCAGCAAGACCGAGTGCCCCCATACCGATACCACTGCGGGCCAGCAGGCTGCGACGACTGAACTCAAGCATGACGGGAAACTCAGCGGAGGGACGAAGTCAAAGGCGGGGCCAGATTGGCTCTGGCGGAAAGGTGGGATCGAACCGCGGTGGGATGGTTGCCAGTTCGATCCGGGGATTATCGTCGCACGAGGCGGCATCAGGCAATGCGCGGCTGGGCGGGCCCGGCAGATTCCAGAGTCCGGGAACCGATTGTGGAGGAGCATACCTGTAGAGCGTCCCTTCGCCGGACGAGCGATCGGGGCTATGGTTCGTGACGTTGTATGCAGTCGCAGGGTGCGTGAAACGCACCAGATCGACGTCAGGAATTGGTGCGTTTCTCGCACCCTACGGATTAACGGACTGAGGAGACGCATCTGATGCTGATTTTTCGCTGCCTGACCATTCTGGGCATCGTTCTGCTTGCCACCTCTCATAGCGAAGCCGCCGACCCGAAGCCGCCGACGGTCAACACGCTCGCGCCAGCCGCTGCTGCGACGCCGAAGCCTTATGACCAGGTGACGTTTCGCTCGAAGCCGAAGCCGCTGCCAGCCGGAGCGGTCACCAGCGACTGGCCAACGTTCCTGGGGCCGACGCATAACGGAGTCAGTCCGGAAACAAAGCTGCTCAAGAAGTTTCCCGAAGGCGGTCCGAAGATCGTCTGGGAGCTGGCGGTCGGAGACGGGTACGCGTCGCCGTCGATCCGTGGCGACTACCTCGTTTATTCGCACCGCGTCGGCAACGAAGTGCTTATTGAGTGCCTGCATCCGGAGACCGGGCAACAGTACTGGCAGCATCGTTATCCGACTGAGTACAGCGACCGGTACGGCTACAGCAGCGGGCCTCGCGCGAGTGCCGTCATCGACGAACGCTTCGTTTACGTGCTGGGTGTCGAGGGGCAGTTCTTTGCTCTCGAACTGACAACCGGTCGAATTCTCTGGCAGCGGAACATCAACAAGGAGTT
>JAPOLP010000079.1 GCA_029977045.1 Planctomycetota bacterium | reverse complement strand
GGTTTCGGTCTACGCGGAGTAAGCCAGTCATGAGCGCCACCAAGTGAGTATCGCGTTGGGTTTTCTCGCTCCATTTTCTCGGCAGCTACGCGCTCTTCGGCCAGCGCTCGAACGAAAGCGAGAAACGTCTCTTGGTCGTGAACGGCTTCAAACAGGTCATGCAGTTGTGCCAAGATTCACAGCCTCGGTCCGCCAACGGGAAGCATTGCCGACGCCGCCCCTTGAGGGAGCCAACAGTGCCGGCCTGACCTGACGATTCTAAGGGCAGAGTCCGCGTTCGATGAAGTGGGACGGCGTGTTTGACATAGATGCCAATCCTCTGCTGCCATGCTGAGTCGGTGGCTACTCAAGACCACGAGTTAATGAACGATTCTAGCTGGGTGCCATAGTCGTCTGCGCAGTCTTGTATGCCGGACTCAAACGCGTCCATTGCTGCCAGAAGTTCAGGACAGGGGGCGGATAATGCTGTATAGCGCGAACTGCGGCTGGCCGGTTCCGCGACGGCTGAAAGCGCCGCGATCAACTGGCGAGTCACAGCGACAAGCGTGGGGCAAGCGATTGCATCGAATGCAGTTGCCAGTCGCGGAAGCTGGTCACCGGACGAGTTGTAGAGATAGCCGGAGACACCGCCGAGATTGGTCTCAAAGTCGGCTGAGGCAACGACGCAAAGATTTGTTCGTTGCTGTTGAGCGAGCTGAAACCGTCAGCCGACGCTTTCTTGTAGATGCGCTCGATGGTTTCGGTCGGAGTCATGAACGCCTGGCATTCACCAACGGGTTTCTAAATGACAGCCCTGCCGTTGATGCAGGGACGGGCGAGGTTTATCGGCGGCTTCGCGTGATCGCAAGAACAGATGGCGGTTGTCGTTGTGCGAGGCAGTGGGCAGGCGAGGGCGGAGGCTCCTCAGGTGGCTGGAACCTGAGTTGAGCGTGGTGCGTCGAACCGTGGCTGAGTGGCGGTTTGAGCCGTCTCGCGGGTGAAATGGGGGATTCCGGATCGGGAATAGGCCGGGACTTGAGCGGAATTCGGCTCAATCTTTGGAGACCCGCTGGACGATAAGCTGGGTTGAGTCTGCCGATTATTCCGGTTGTAGCGGTTCGTGTGCCGGCCAACTGGCGGAGAAACAGGCAGATCTCAACCAGAACAGACACATTCAAAAGATACGCACTTCCCCGCAGCTCTCAGGTCCCTCCGATATCGCTGGCCAGCCGGCTGGCGGCTCCTTGAGCAGTGAGATATTGACGATGGCGTTCAATCATCAGTCCCAGCCCGGTACCGGCCTGTTGTCGCACCTCGTAAACGCTCTGGAACGAGGCCGTCGGCGACGACGTCGAGGCCGGATTCACGCTCGCGGCTCGGAATCGCTGGATCCACGGCTGCTGCTGACTGTGACGACGGCCTTCAACGCCGGCGTCCTGACTGTCAGTTCGGACGCGTCCGATGTGATCTCAATCGCCGCGAATGGCTCGGGCGAAGTGACCGTCAACGGCGACAACGATCCCGCCAGTATCGGAGCGATCGCGGCGGCTGACGTGACTGCGATCCAGGTCACCGGTGGTGACGGCGACAACGTTATCGACCTGAGCGCCGTGACCTCCGCCGACTACACCGGCCTGACGTCGGTCAGCATCAACGGCGGAGCCGGTGGTGACACGATCTCAGGCTCCGGATTCGCCGACGAGATCCACGGTGGCAACGGCGACGACAGCATTCAGGGCGGCGCCGGCGACGACACGATCCTCGGCGAGCAGGGCAACGATACTCTGGCAGGCGGTGCCGGCACGGACTCGATCTTTGGCGACGCGAACGGGAGTTTTGCTGACGTCCAGCTGATGACGAACTTCGGTGAGATCGCACTCGACATGCGACCGGACGTCGCTCCACTGACGGTCGCCAACTTCCTGGACTATGCCGTCAACGGCGACTACGACAACGTGATCTTCCATCGCCTGGCTACCAACTTTGTTCTGCAGGGCGGCGGCTACAGCACGCCGTCAACAACATTTACCAGCTCAGCTCAGTTTACTGACGTCCCCGCCAATGCCCCTGTCGTTAACGAGTTCAATCTGTCGAACGTTCGCGGAACAGTGGCAATGGCGAAACTCGGCGGCGACCCCGACAGCGCGACGAACGAGTTCTTCTTCAACCTGAATGATAACTCGCTCAACCTCGACGCTCAGAATGGTGGCTTCACCGTCTTTGCTGAAGTCATTGACATGACCGTCATTGACGACATCGTGGCGGCTTCATCTCTCGTTAACGCGGGTGGAGCGTTTAACACACTTCCGCTGATGAACACCGACCAGCTTCTGGTTATCCAGAGTGTCGACGTTTCTGGCGATGACACGATTCTCTGGAGCGACGGCGATGGCAGCGACGTTGTCGACGGCGGTGGCGGCAGCAACGTTCAGCAGGTGATTACCGGAGGCACAGACGACACGCTGGCGATCGCGGACTCGGCAGGTTCCGGGGAATTCATGCTCGAACGAACTTCCGGCACGACGTTCACGATTGACGGTACTCGCGTGACGCAACTCGATCTGGATGCCGGCGACGGCGCCGACACGGTCAGCATCAACGCGCTGACTGCGGCGACCACGCTGACGACGATCAACGTCAACGGGTCGGGCGGAAACGACGACATTTCCGTCACGCCGACAGCCGGACTGACGACGAACGTTGACGGTGGCGATCCCTTGTCGGGTGTCGGCGACACATTCACGTTTAACGCGACGGGCACCGTCACTGTGTCCGACACGGTCAATCGAGC
This sequence comes from Planctomycetota bacterium, assembly GCA_029977045.1. GTDB lineage: Bacteria > Planctomycetota > Planctomycetia > Planctomycetales > Planctomycetaceae > JAPOLP01. The sequence goes on along the minus strand of JAPOLP010000079.1, from coordinate 9,934 downwards.
CGGCTCGGTCTCTGACGGGGCGACTGCCGTCAATTTTAGTGATTTTGAAGATGTCCAGACGGCGGATACTCGAACACTGACAATTAGCAGCGAGTCGACGGTCGAGGGGGATTCCGGAACGACGACGCTTAACTTCAATGTCAGTATCTCGAACCCGCAGACGCAGGACATCACGTTTGAAGTCAGCACAGCTGACGGAACAGCAACCGTCGCCGACAGCGACTATGTGGCACTGACCGGCCAGATGGTGACGATCCTTGCCGGACAGACGACGGCGACTGCCACGATCGATGTCGATGTGAACGGCGACCTGACGAACGAATCGGACGAGACCTTCACGCTGTCGGTCAGCAACGTGAACGCGGAAGCCGGAATGTTGTCGATCAGCGAGGGTACGGGGACGATTTTCAACGACGATGGCATCCTTGTCGAAGTTGATGGGAATGGGAACCTGGTAATCACCGAGCCCGACATTGATGACGGCAACGACCTGACCGTGACGTTCGACGGTATGACGGATGAGTTCGTTGTCAGTTCGACAATCGCCAACCTGACTGACGGAATGCTTGTTGGCGCTTCTGAGTTGCGATTCGCGGCGTCCACTGTGACCGGCGGCCTGCTCGCGACGCTTAATGGTGGTGCGGATCGGCTTGATTTCAGTGGAATCGACCTGGACGCAACGATCTCTGGCGGCACCGGCAACGACACGATTATCGGCGGTGGCGGGAACGATCAGATCAGCGGCGACGACGGCGACGACAATCTTCGTGGCGGAGCGGGCGGCGACACGATCGATGGTGGAGCCGGCAACGACACTGTGCTCGGCAACGGCGGACGCGACTCGCTGAGTGGTGGCGCCGGCGACGACACCGTGCGTGGACATGGTGGCATCGACACTCTCGACGGCGGAGCGGGCATCGACCGCATCGACGGTGGCGGCTCAGGCAACGATCTGCGGGATGAAGTCGCGGGAACGGCAGTCATCACGACGGCAGGCTACCGGACGGATCGCGGCGACATCGCCGTTGCCAGTGGGTCTTTCGGTCGCGTGGCGATTACCGGCAGCGCTGGCGACGACCGCCTCGATGCCTCAGGTTTTGACGCGGCGAATGTGACGCTCAATGGTGGGGCCGGCAACGACACACTGATTGGCGGTAAGTACAACGACGTTCTTCTGGGCGGCGATGGCAATGACGTACTGCGTGGTGGAGCTGGTCGGGATCGGCTCTTCGGCGAAGCGGGCAATGATCGCTTGAAGGGGCAGGGCAGTATTGACCAGCTCAGTGGCGGGGCCGGCAACGACACGCTCGACGGTGGTGGCGGCGGGACGATTCTCCGCGAAGACGCCGGGGGAACGATTACTCTGGTGACCAACGCCGATGGGACGACGTCGCTGACGGGAGTCGGCACGGACCGCCTGATTGGTGTCTTCGCGCGGGCAATCATTGTGGGCGGCAGCGGGGCGGACACGATTGACGTCAGCGGGTTCCGCGGCCTGGCGACGCTGGTTGGCGGAGCAGGCAACGACACTCTGACCGGCACACAGTTCGACGATGTGATTTCGGGCGGCGATGGCAACGACTCTCTCATCGGCCTGGCAGGAGATGACGCAATTGACGGAGCGGCGGGCAACGACTTTGTCAGTGGCGGCCAGGGAATCGACACACTTCTGGGCGGCGATGGCAACGACACGTTGCGAGGCGGTGCCCTGCAGGACTACCTGCTGGGCGAAGCTGGCGACGACGACGTCAATGGCGAGGAACTCAACGACGATCAGACTGGCGGCGGCAACGGTATCGCTCCGTCTGCTGGAGATGTCCTCACGAGGGAGGGTTCCCGGACCGACGAAACGAACAACGCTCTGGTCTTTGACTTCGATCGGCTGTTGCGTCTGATCTGATGCTGACAGCAGTTTCCGGGTGAATAATCGAGACGGCTCACTGGAGATGTCACTCTGGTGAGCCGCTTTTTTGTTTCGTCACCACGAAGAGAATCGGTGAGGCATTGCGACCGCTCAGGCCGTCGAACCTCTCGACCGAAAATATTTGCGGTGACAGTCTCGCAAGATGCCGGGCGACGGCTGTGGTTTCGGTGTCGCCGCCCTCGTGCCCCGGATACGCGACGACAGTGAGCACGCCGCCAGTTCGGAGGACGCGATTGGCAGCGTCGATCGCAGCAAGTGTCGAATCCGTCTCGGTCACGACGGCGTGATCGCCGCCCGGCAGGTAGCCGAGGTTGAACATGACGGCACCGACCCGACCTGGAAAGTCGGGTGGCAAGACGGCTTCCAGATCAGCGTGCGATTTCCGAAACACGGTTGCGTTCCGCAGGCCGGCTTCGGCGAGCTTTGCTTCCGTCGCGGCGATCGCTGCCGGTTGAACGTCGAACGCGAAGACTCGCCCGCTCTCTCCGACGCGAGCAGCCAGAAAGACAGTATCGTGACCGTTACCGGCTGTCGCGTCGACGGCGAAGTCTCCGTCCTACAGAACATCGGCGACTCGTTGCTGAGCGAGTTCGGTGAGGCGTGGCTTCATGTTCGGCAGTCCGTGCGCAGATTGAGATCGACTTCCGAGCCGAGCGGTGTGCCCTCGGCAAGGTGCGCTGCAAGTTGAGCTGCCATTGCGGGAGCCTGCAGCGAGCCTTTTGACCCGAGCCCGTTGAAGTACGCGAACTGCGGCAGCGTCGGATGTCGGCCCAGCAGTGGATGCCGACCTTTGACAATCGGTCGCACTCCAGCATCGTGAGCGACGATCTCGAAGTCGCAGTTGAGCCACTCGCGCAGTCGCGAGCACAGCCAGTCGCGACCTGCTTCGGTCGGGCCTTCTTCGAGGTCGTTCCAGCGACTGGTTGCTCCCAGCCGGTAGAGCCCGTCTCCCAGCGAGGCCAGCCAGACGCCTCGGTGCAGTGTTCGGCATTCCTCAAGCTGAGGAATCCGCACTGTCAGGATTTCACCCCGAGTGGCGTCAAATTCGACGCCACGAAACCAGGGATTGTCCGCTGCCGCGATTCCCTGGCAGAAGACGACAGTTCGTGCCGTCACGTCGAGACGTGGAATGCTCGCTCGTCCCGGTTCAAGATTCAGATCGTTCGCAAGGTTGATGTCCGCCTCAGTGTACGCACCGAGTCGCTGGAACTCGGCTCGCGACGCGTCCAGGAACAGAGGCACGTTCAGCCTCGCCGCTGTCGGCATCGTGAAGCCACCCTGGTCTGCCAGAACTCCGTCCGGCACTTCGGACAGCTCGTCAACCTGCGAGGCGAATTCCGGTTCTTCCTCAAGTCGCCGTGCAAAGACGTGCTGCTCGCGGTCGTTCTGCCAGAAACGCAGGGCTCCGTCGGCGTGCAGAAATGAGGTGCTCGTTCGCGATTCAATCTGCCGGTAAAAGCTGAGAGCCTGTTCGAGGAACTCGCGGCATCGCCACGAGACCGTCAGTCGCTGGCCGGTGATCGGAGTGATCAGCCCGGCTGCCAGTCGTGACGACGTGCCGGGCTGAGCCCGATCGATGACCAGCACCCTCCGGCCACGGTCGAGCAAGTGCCAGGCAAGCGTCGTTCCCGCGAGGCCCTGGCCGATGATGATTTCGTCAAACTCAGTCACGCCGATTGGCCTGCTGCAGTGCCCAAGAACTGAATCCCGTTCAGCTTCGTACGATTGCAGTTTCTCGCGCAAGGCGACAGCTTGCCGGGTATCGCCAATACCACTTCCGAAAGGAAACGCGAATGCGAACGTTTCTGTTGACCGCGATTCTGCTGCTGCCGTCTCTCGCGGCTGCTGCCGAGTCGCGACCGAACATCATCTTCATTCTCGCCGACGACCTCGGGATCGGCGACGTTGCCTGCTACGGCGGCGAGCGTTGTCTGATCAGGACGCCGAATATCGATGCCCTGGCAGCAGGCGGGCTGCGGTTTACTGACGCTCACGTCGTGTTTTCCGTCTGCATTCCGTCGCGAGTCGCGATGATGACGGGCCGCTATCCCTGGCGTTACGGAGAGCCGCAGCCAGGTGGAGCCTGGGGATTTCTCGGCCCGCGTTTTCCGGTTGGGACGTTCACGCTTGGGAACATGCTGCAACAGGCCGGCTACCGAATCGGATACGTTGGCAAGTGGCACCTCGGGACTGAGATGACGACGCTCGACGGCAAGGTACAGAACGAGAAGAACGTCGACTTCACGCAGCCGCTGAAGGTTGGTCCGCCGCAGCACGGGTTCGAGCACAGCTTCATTCTGCCCGGCTCGCTGGACATGTTTCCGTACGCGTTCGCCCGCAACAATGTCTGGCAGGGCGAGGTTACCGCTCAGAAAGGCTGGAGCGCCTTCAACCGCGTCGGCCCCGCTGAGAAGGACTTCGAGGATTATCGTGTTCTGGAGACGTTCTATTCCGAAGCCGAGTCGTTCCTCGCATCTCAACCGCAGGAGAAGCCCTTCTTTCTCTACCTGGCTCTGACGGCTCCGCACACGCCGATCAGTCCCAGCGAGAAGTTTCAGGGCAAAAGCGAACTCGGCCTGTACGGTGACTTCGTGACCGAGGTTGACCACGCGGTCGAACGAATCATCGCGGCACTCAAGCAGAACGGTCAGTACGAGAACACGCTCGTCCTGTTCTCGTCAGATCACGGTCCGGGTTCTTACGCCGGGAACATTCGCAAGGCGACTCCCGGACAGATTCACCTGCTGGAAGAGCGGGGCCATTTCCCGAGTGGAGTGCATCGTGGTTACAAGTTTTCGGCGTACGAAGGCGGGCTGCACGTTCCGCTGATCGCTCACTGGCCGAACGCCGTGAAGGCTGGCACCGAGAACAACTCGATCGTCGGGATGAACGACCTGATGGCGACGTTCGCCGACCTGTCCGGGACAGAACTCACCGACGAACAGGCTCCGGATTCCATCAGCTTCGCGAACCTGCTGCGAAACTCAGCGGGTGTCGGAACTCGCCAGAACCTGATCCTGCAGTCTGTCACGGCCTTCGTCGTCCGCGATGGTGGCTGGAAACTGTGCCTGTGCCCCGGCAGTGGCACCAACGACAACTACGGCAACGAGCCGCGTGCCGACGACGCCTGGCGTTCCGCCGTCAAGGAGTTCGGTCGAAAGCCGAATCGGGACGAGCTGACCTCTGCTCCCTTCGTCCAGCTGTTTCATCTGCCCGACGATCCGCACGAAGACCACAACCTCGCCGCCGAGCATCCCGAACGCGTGCAGAAGATGGTCGCCCTGCTGCAGCAACAGATCGCCGCCGGTCGCAGCACGCCAGGACCACACCTGCAGAACGGAGTCCCTCAAGTCCGTCTGCACCAGCGCGTGCCAGGTTTCGTCCTGGCAAAGTAGCGGGCGAAGACATCGAGGCTCTGCTGAACGCGATGACCGCAATCTCCGTCAGCTCCGGTTCAGCCTGCACGAGTGCCGACCCCGAACCCAGCCACGTCCTGCGAGCGATCGGCCGCAGCGACCAGTTAACAAGGTCCAGCCTCCGCTTCGGCCTCGGCTGCTTCAACACACCGGATGAGATTGGGACAGCGAGAGAGTTCGTGATCGCTCAGGTCAAGCGACTCTGCTCAGCATCAAAGTAGGGTGCGTCTCGACGCACCACCGCACGCTCTTGGTGCGTCAAGACGCACCCTACATCGACTGCAATAAAGTCGAAGAGATTGAGACGGTGACGACGTTCGTGATCGCTCAGGTTAGGCGGCACGATCCGTTCCCGTGGGGGCCTCGGGCTCGTCCGGTGGAGACTTGAAGTAGAACAGGGCTGCGATTGCGAGTGCCGAGTTGATGAGCATCGCTATGTTCATGGCAAACAGAGTCCATCCCAGCCAGCCAGGCGGAAAGAACCAGACTGTGATGATCAGGAAGAACGCGCCTAACAAGACGTTTTGCCAGAGACGTACTTCACCAACTTTGGCAGCAAAAATGGCAATACTTTCACTCACTGGAATCCGCGGTAGCTCACCGGCATTCCGACTGGCAATTGCGAAGAAAGCAAGAAGCGAAACGACCAAAGCGGTCACGTAACACGGCCATACAAGATGCGTTGCAATCCCAATGGGAATCGCAACTGCGAGTGACAGAATGGACCCGTACTCGTAGATACGTGCTATCCTTACCAGCGCCTTCGCGGATTCGAGGCTCGGCACTTTGAATGCCCAGACGGATCCAAGGACGAGCAGACGTGGTAGTGGAAAGAAAGGTGCTCCATCGCGAAACACAGCAAAGTAGTGTCGAGCTGGATCGAGTTTCATGGGTTGCCTCAATTATCTCAGAGGCTGCTTAGCCAGAATGCAAGACGCAAGTGCAGCGTCGCAGATCGTCAATTGCACTCGATGGGGCGTCAAGATCTTTCGTTTCGGACCTGTGCCTGCCGCGTTACACGCAGCCTACTTGAGGGGGAGGTAGACTTCGGTTTTGAGGTCGGCGGGGGCGGTTTGGTCGGGGTCGTTGCGGTAGATCTCGAACGTGCCCGACTTTCTGATCTTATGCTTGCGGCAGCGGGCGACCTGGTGGGCGGCGCTCCAGGCGTTGCCGACGTGGTCGTAGCGGCCCGTGTGGTCGACTCGGAACGCGTTGACCTGCGGAGTCGACCAGCGCGTCAGGCCGCCGACTGAGCCGGTGAACGACTCGGGCAGCAGGAAGCCGCTGATGAATTCGAACTCCTGCTTCTTCAGGTCGGTGTTGAGATAAACCGAGATCGCACCGCCGCCGTCGTCCGGCAGGCCGAGCTGACAGAACTTCTCTTTGACCTCGTCAAACGCGGACGTCATTGCCGGCCCGATCTCCGCCAGCGTACAGCTCCTGCGGACACCGGCCATCTGCAGCGGGCCGACGGGTTCGACGCGGATGATCTTCGTTGTCGAGAGGACCTCGCCGGTCTCGATGAACTCCTTGAGCATCTTCAGGCCGCGGTCGTAATCCATGCCGATCAGCGATTTCATCATCGCCGTCATGAAGAACAGAAACCACGGCATCGAGCCCTGCATCGTCCAGGTGATTCGAGTGCCCTCGTCGACGGCTTCAAACTCAAAGCTGACCTTTGCCTTCGAGCGAAACGGCTTGAAGAACCGCAGTTCTTCTTCGATCAGCGAGCCAGGTTCGAGGTACTGGTGCTCGATCTCGCCGACACCGACCAGATCGCCCTGCCAGGAATAGACGGAACCGACGGAATTCGGGTCGTCGGTCACAGTGACCTGAGCGTCGGGCTCGGCACACAGCCACGGCGACCAGCGTGTCCAGGTACGGAAGTCGGCTACGGTCTCAAAGATGCGTTCCGGAATCGCGTTGATGACGATCGAGCGTTGAACTTCGTAACGCGGCATGTCGAGGCCCCTCTTGCTGAATCAGCGTTCTGTGAGCAGGTTGACGAGGGTGGCCGGGACTGGAGCGAGGCACGAGCGAAGCCCCGGAAACTCTGCAATTTACGAATAAGGTCCGGGGCTTCCTTCGCAGGCTCAGTCCAGCCCCGGCCACCCGGTTTCATTCTGTTCTTAAAAACCTGAAGACTATCGCCCGGTGGCTGCGACAAGGAAAGCCATGCTGGAAGTCAGCAGGTTTGGCTGCAGGCCAGTCAGGACGAGGGCGACAACACAGACACCAGACACGATCAGCGGCCATCTGCCGACCGCTGGCTGGAAGCGACCGAGCGGTTCGTGATGGAACATCTGGCTGAGCGGCTGAATCAGCCGGGCTCCGATCAGCAGCCAGGCAAGTCCCGTCGCAGTCAGAACGAGCAGCGGCATCGCACCGGGAAGTTCCTGCTGGCGACCGTCGGGGCTGACACCTGGTACGAAGGCACTGCCGGCGAGGGCCAGCAGTGTCGGAAACAGCGGCAGCGGCGGGATGGGCACGGCGGCCAGCAGCGTTGCCGCGAGCAGAAACGCGGTGCCAGGTGCCTGTCGGCCGAGGCCGGTCAGTTCCTCGAAGTGCCTCGGACGCCGACCTTCGCGCGTCAGACGAGCTTCGAGTGCCAGCAGGCTCACACAGACGACTAGGCCGATCGCCGTAACCATCAGGACGAGCGTTGCTTCGGTTGGCAGTCCGGCGATGCTCTGCGCGGGAGACACTTCCGGCTGAGTGACTCCAACGCTGTACGCGACAACGGCCAGGCCTCCGAAGACCAGCCATAGATGCGAGGCGATCATTCGCAGCGACTCGACACGGCACAGCAACGCGGCTCCGGCGAGACACGTTGCTGCTCCTGAGATTCCCGTCAAGACCTGCACGCTGTTTTCGGCTCCGATGCTGGCCACATCGAGAACTCGCACGAGCACGCCGAGCCCCTGCAGCCGCACCAGCGACACCGTCGCCAGTGCCTGCCAGCCGTTTGCCTTGTCGAAGAACGCGGAGTGCGAGAACTGAAACGGAAACAGTCCGATCGGCAACGCAGTTCCCGCGAGAACAAGAATCGACGCGACAATTCCAAGCATCGACGCCCGACCTGCCAGGAGGTCGGAACGCTCCGGCTGATAGTTGGCACTAAGTGTCTCGCTGATTTCCGCCAGAGAAGTTGTCCCGGTCAACGCCAGCAGAAACGCGGCTCCGCCCAGCAGACAGGAGAAGCAAACGGCGGCGACGCGGACGTCTGCGGCTCTGGCGGATTCGCCAGCGGAACACTCGCGAACAAGCAGCCCGGCGGCGGCGAGCGAGATGCCGGTCAGAATCACCAGCGCGTCCAGTGTGGCGGCGGTCCAGCTCAGGGCGGCACAGCCGGCCAGCGAGATCAGCAGGATCGCGGTTCTCACGGCGGCGGATTCCGGAAGGCGGTGGGTTCAGAACCGGAGGGCGGCGCTATCTCGTCGCCGCGCCGCCAGCTGGACGGGGCACGGTATTGGGTTTTGAACAGAAGGCAACGAAGAGAACGAAGAAAGGCCGCTGACGCGGGTGGTCATTGGTCATTGGGAACGCGGGAAACAAAGGACGAACGACAAAGGACCACGGACCAAAACAAAAAGAGGCTCCGGCCAGTTGACCGGAGCCTCTCACACACACTCAGGGATCACTTCAGATCAGCGTCTCGCGACGCTGAGGTTAACTAGTCAAGCAGGCCGAACAGGTTGGCGAGCTTGCTGTTCCGACGGATCGGGAACAGTGAGCGAGCGCTCTTTTCTTCCGGCGGAGCCGGAGCGGGAGCGGCTTCTGGATCAGCCTTCGTCGGAGCAGCCGGAGCAGCTCCTGGAGCGTGGCAGGCAGGATCGCAGGCCGGGCCAGCCGGCTTGCAGCCAGCACCGCACTTCGCGGCACCACACTTGGGCTTGCAGCAATCAACAACTTCGTAGCCGCAGGCTTCCAGAGCTTCTTCTGCTTCGTTGCGAACGCCACGATCGCAGTCAGCCAGAGCAGCCGTCAGAGCTTCGACGACTTTGTCGTTCATGCAGCAGCAGCCGTTACGACGGACCTGATCGCCAATTTCATCAGCGGCTTCGTGACGAACTCGCTCATCGCAATCGTTCAGAGCGTAGACGAAGGCACACATGATTTCGGGATTGCAGACGCAGTTGTAACGGTCGCCCAGACGATCGATCGCCTTCGCACGATGCTTGGCGTAGCAAGCGGTCTGCGATTCGTAGATCAGCTCAGCGATTTCGCAGGACTGATCCGGGCAGCAACGATCGTCGCCACAGCAGGCCTTCTTCGGGCCACAGGCGGGAGCACACTTAGGAGCGCACTTGCTGTCGCACGGAGCAGCACAGCTGGCAGCCTTCGGGCCACAGGCCGGTGCGCACTTGCTGTCGCAAGGAGCGGCACAGGTCGCAGCTTTCGGACCACATGCTGGAGCACAGGCAGCAGCTTTCGGAGCACACTTGCTGTCGCAAGGAGCGGCACAGCTTGCATCCTTCGGGCCACAGGCCGGAGCGCACTTGCTGTCGCAAGGAGCGGCACAGGTCGCAGCTTTCGGGCCACAAGCAGGAGCACAGGCAGCAGCTTTCGGAGCACACTTGCTGTCGCAAGGAGC
>JAPOLP010000073.1 GCA_029977045.1 Planctomycetota bacterium | reverse complement strand
GTCCCGCCATTTGACGTCGACTCGTTCCGGCGGCACACCGAAGTACAGGATGCGACCCCACGAGCGGCAGAGATCGATCGCCTGGTCGAACTGCTGGTCGTAATGGCCGACAGCTTCGATGACGATATCCGGCAGCTCACCGCCAAGGATCTCGCGAACGGCTTCGATTGGATCAGCCGTCGCGTTGCAGACGGTCTCCGTCGCTCCGGATGCCTTGCTGGCCGCGAGCCGAGACTCGAGTAGGTCGATCCCGATGATATGTCGCGCGCCGAGGTTCCGCAGGCACATATTGAACATCTGCCCGATCGGTCCCTGGCCGATCACCGCGACGTCGAGGTCGATCAGGTTCGGCATTTTCTTCAGTGCGAAGATCACCGTACCCAGTGGCTGAGCGAGCATCGCTTCCTCTTCGGAAACCCGAGTGTCGATCCGGATCGCCCGCGAGTCGTCGATGAGAAACCGCTCACGCAGTCCGTTCTGGTTGATCGGCACGCAGAGCACTCGTTCGCCCGGCTGAAACCGGGTACCGTTCGTCGCGACAACCGTTCCGGTCATCTCATGCAGCGAGTGCCCGACTTCGATCGGCCACTCGTCGGTCATCTTGAAGTAAGGCAAGTCCGACCCGCAGAGGCAGGTGCATTCCGGCTGAAAAATCATCTGCGTCGGCCCACCATCCGTCGGCGCGGGCGGCAGTTCCGGTTCTGGGATATCGATCAGTTCAATCTGTCCGGGAGCCGTAAAGTTTCCTGCGAGCACTCTGTGTCTCTCTTCTCTGGTGTGGAACGCCGATGCGAGCTGGCGTTCAAGTCCGGGGTGGGGTGTTGGCAGCAGGCATTCCGCACGTCAGGGGAAGTCCACGTCGCCTTTTGTCGGCTTGATGCGGATCGGTTTCCCTTTCCGCAGGTCCTCAAGCTCGCGTTTTAGCTGCGCAGAATATCGTTCCGGAGCGTCTTCGGCAGCCTTCAGGTGCCACTTGACCGCTTCCTCGAAATTGCCGAGCGTTGCATGAGCGGCGGCCATCGTCATGCGGGACATCCAGTAGTCTCGCCCCGGCTTGTCGAGATACGGCTTCACCATCCTGATCGCTTCTTCGGGGTCGCGTAGCGAGTCTTCGTGAGCGGCAGCCTTGATGAACGCTCCGAGCAATGAAGCGCCTCGATAGTCTGTCTCGCGGGACGAATCGACCTGTGCGAAGTGGCCGGCAGCATCTTTGTGGCGTCTCTGGTTGTACGCGATGATGCCACGCAGCCACGGCAACGCTCGATGTGCCGGCGCGACTTCCGCCGCTCGATCCAGTCGCTCGCGTGCCTTTGTGAGCTCATTCTTCGCCCGCAAGAGTGCGGCGCTGCGAATCAATGCCTCGGCGTCATTGGAATCGAATTCAATACGTTCCTCGAAATAAGCCACGTGGTCGACGCCGTCCCATGTCGGCGGAATCTGCCGAATCGAGAGCTTTCGCCAGCGAGGGGCACCAATCTCAATGTCCGCCGGAGCCCGCTTCGGATACATCTGCCCGAAACGAATGATGCGCGACGGCTGAAACTCGATGTCACGTTCAACGTCAACGCGGAGACCGTCCAGCCGGTATTCGATCACTTCGGGCCAGACATAGATCCGCATCGTATGAGTGTCCTGCTCGGACGGAAACGGCGCTCGTGGAAACGTGCTCTGATCGCCGTATCGTTCCGTGCGAAACAGCAGTGAGTCGCGAGCGTCGCTGACAGTGAGCAGCCCGCGCGAGATCTCGCGGCCATAGAGAACGTGCTGATCACCCGGCCCGACAATGACCCCTGCCATGTACTGCTTCTTGCGATCGTCCTTGAGCGTGATCTGCGCTTCGACGACGAACGGAATGTTGAACTCCGTAAGGGGCCGCATCTGCACGCCGGAGCTGCGCGCGGTGGATTTCAGTCGGACCGTACGGTCATCGACGATTTCAGTTTCCGCGCCCTCGTGATACCAGCCGGGCATTCCGGGTTTGAACACCGGCTCGACCCAATCACCGCGAGCATATGTTTTCTGCCAGTCGAGCATGGCGGCGATATCGTCGAGGAAGGCGTCCGTGTCCTCGCCGAGCCGACCGTCCTTGCGGGCAGCCTGAATTCGGAGCAGACGCTCATCAAGGTCGGCCAGCCAGGCATCATTGATACCTGTTCGCGGAATCGACGTCAGCTTCTCGTGCAGGACGCGAACATCGTCAGTCAGGTCGTCATGCATGGCAGCCAGCAGCCCGGGCAGGTACTCGCGATTGACTCGCAACTGAGCAAATCCGGCTGGCTTGTCCGGAGGCGACAGGAACTGAAACAGTTGCTTCGCCTGTTGATAACGACGCCCCTGGATCAGAATGGAACCCATGTAGGCACACGTGGCGGGCATCAGATCAGACCGGAAGCCGTTGCCGAGTGTCATTCCCTGCTCGACGCCCTTCGCGACGGCGGCGGCAAAGTGCTCTGCCAGCTCGGCGACTCCGGGCTGTGTGCCGAAGGGCTGTTCCTCGCCGACCTCTTCTCGGATCGTCGTCAGGACATGCCAGGACCAGTACGGCACGGCTGAGTCCCAGCGACCGGTGTCGATAGTCTCGCGGGCAAAATCCAGCAACTGCTCATGGCTGCCGCCCCAGCGAGGTCGCAGGACAGTACGCATCTTTCCGAAGGCGAGGACATGGTCGAACTGCGCATGAAGGACTTCCCGAAACCAGCCATCAACCGAAAGCGGAGTTTCTCTCCCGACCTGAGCAACCGACATCAGGGCGTGCGCTGCCGCTGGAATCTCGGGATGCAGGAAGAAGGCTCGATGCAGATGCCGAGCCCCTTTCTCCATGTTTACATTCAGGCCGTCCCATTGTTCATCAGTGACTTCGGAACCCCAGCCACCGCCGCGTGCTTCCCAGCCAAGATCAACGTACGACCAGCCTGCGAGCAAATGCGTCAGGTAGATCGACGCGGAATCGCTCTGAGCAAGCAGGCCGGCAAGCCGAAGTGATGGCCCTGGCCCGATCTTCTGCGTCACGGGAAAGATCAGCTTCCAGTGAAAGCGATCGACTGACGGGTCCGGATTGCTCTCCAGCATCGCGACGATCGCCTGAAACATCTCGTCCTGGTGTATTCCCCAGTTCTGTTCCTGCCGAATAGCGAGGTCGATCAGCCAGCACTGCACGCGTGCCCGGAATTCAGCTGTTGAGTTCTCTGCAGTCAGAGCGGGAATGTGCCGGTCGAGCAGTTTCTGCGCGGCGGCATCCTGGTCACCCTGCTCATACAGACAACGCGCGACATGACAGGCAATCACAGGATCGTCGATTGTGTTCGGATCCTGCTTCAGCACCGGACTGGCCAGATCGTGGAACGTCAGAGATGCGTCATCCGAAGTGATCGTCTCCAGATACTCCTGCAGAAATTCAACAGCCAGTTGCTGACGATCCTCGGAGTCTTTCGTTCCTTCACGGTACTTCGCGATGATCGGCCAGCGGTATTCGCGATAGCCGGCGAGAACCTCTTTGGCGTCACTGAGACTTTCGCGGGAATCCGGCATCAGCTTCCCGCGATGCCGAGGCTCCGCAGCCAGATGTGCCAGCATCTCACGGACTTCTTCCTCGTGAGCGTCGAGATCGTCGCGGGCCGGTTGCAGCATCTCCTCAGCCGATGGCTCCCGCTTGCCTGCCGGAGCCTGAGCGGCAGCCTCGTCTCGATTCAATTCGCGAACGATTCGCTCGCCCGCAACCAGAATGCCCGCCAGTGCCGCTGCCGCTACAAGTCGCTTGATCCAGATGAGCATCGAATGAGCCCCGCCTCTTGAGGACATGACCAGTTCGAGGCAGTTTTACAGGGCACCTGAACGAAAGCGAGCATTTGCTGGCCGCCGGGCGGAATTCCGGATCGTGCAAGAAAAACACCCCGAAGCCAGCCGGCGTCGGGGTGTTTGCAAGTCGGCGAGTGGGATGCGCGACCTCAGACGTACTTCGTCAGCACACCAGGTCGAGCCAGTGGCTGCGGCGTGTGAGGTGTGTCGAATCCGTTGGTGATCTCCGGGACTCGGCTGAGCTGTGAGTTCAGCGCCATGTCCCAGGTGATCTCCTTGCCGGTGTAGCCAGCCATGCGGCCCATCAGTGCCATCAGCGTGCTGTTGGCCATGCGGTCGCCGTCGTTGATGTGCTTGCCCGAGCGGATCGACGCGAAGAACTCGTTGTGCTCGGTGTCGTACATGTTGTTGCGATCGCCGTCGTACTCCCACACGGTCTTGCCGTCGAGGTCCGTGATCATGTACTTCGGCGCCAGTTTGCCAGTGCCTTTCGTGCCGAGAATGTAGAGGCTGTTCTGGTTGTAGCAGCCGCTGTTCTGACGCTGGGCCAGGAAGCCGCGGGCGTCGTTCTCGAACAGGAAGTTGACCTCAATGTGGTCGTAGATGTTGCCACCTTCGGCAGGAATCTGCCGACCGCCGACAGCCGTCGCGCTGATCGGATGCTTGTCGCCGAAAGCCCAGGCAACCCAGTCGACCGTGTGGCAGGCCTGCTCGACGAGCCCGTCACCTGACAGCCAGGTGAAGTTGTACCAGTTGCGGATCTGCCACTCGAGATCTGACATGCCAGCCGGGCGAGTATTCGCAGGCGGCATCGGCTTCACTGGAGCGGTCAGATAGGTGCCGTAGACGGCTCGCACCTGGCCGATCTGACCATCGAGGACGCGTTCAAACAGAGCCCGCTTCTGGTAGTCGTACCGCCAGCAAAAGCCAGCCAGCAGGGCGAGGTTCTTCTTCTTGGCGATTTCGACGGATTCGAGCACGGACCGCAGACCCGGAGCGTCGGTCGCCATCGGCTTTTCAGTAAAGACGTGCTTGCCCGCGTCGACCGCTGCTCGCAGATGCACCGGACGAAAGCCTGGCGGTGTGGCAAGCATGACAACGTCGACGTCGTCGATCACGCGTTTGTAAGCGTCGAGGCCAGAGTAGATCGCGTCGTCCGGAACCTTGATCTGGCCGGCAATTTTCGTCTGAGTACGCAAGCGACCGAGGCTGGTCTTCGCGTTGTCTTCAAAGGCGTCAGCCACGGCGACGAGATCCGCGTGCGGATCAGCCTGCAGTGCGTTCGCTGCCGCTCCACTGCCGCGTCCGCCGCAGCCGACGAGGCCAACTTTGATCTGGTCAGTACCTGCCGCATACGCAGACGGCGACAGTGCCGCGAGATTGGCTGCGGCAACTCCAGTGGCAACGGCGGCTGAGCCGGTTTTCAGAAAGTCACGTCGACTGGAAACGGGTTTGGGATCAGTCATCGATCAAATCTCCGTGGGATGTGCTGTCAGGCAGGCGGATGCGGCACGTTGCCGGCGGGGCGCGAACCGGGCGGCTCGACGCGGAGCGACAGTCTGGCAGAGTCGATCGACCGCTCGCAAGCGACATCGGCAACTGCTGATTCGACACCGCAGTGATTAACTGTAGTCCGGTTTCTACGAAACCGGAGCCGTCGCAGCGTACGGCAACGATTGGCCAGAAGACTCACTCGACGGCGTTTCCGCGTCCATTGATCGACCAGATTACTGATCTGACTTCTGCGTCGCTGCGGGTTTCGGAGAAACCCGCCTACGATTACGCCAGCTTCAGCAGTTTGCGAGTCAGCCACTCGACCGAAAGCAGGCCGACGAGCAGGAACATCAGCCACTGGCGGTCCCAGAGCGTTCTGAGCTGCTGGTCGATCTGGAATTCCTCGCCGCGGTTCGGCAGACGTTTCGGGACCTCGACAGCGGCTTCGTTGATCGCGAAATACTCGCCACCGGTTTCGCTGGCGATCAGACGCAGCAACTGGGCGTTCTGCCGGGCGTTGTCCGTTTCGAGGCTCGGCAGAACGACGTCGAGCTTCTCTGTCAGTGCGTCGGTCGACTGCGGAATCGGCAGCTCAATTCGCCACACGCCGGAGGCTCCCACACGGAAGCTGCCGACGAACTGGCCTTTGCGGTTCTCGTCACGCTGCAGAGACAACGGCGGCAGCATGGGGCGGCCGTCGGGATCGTAGACCTCGGCGGTGATCGAGGGAGCGACCAGCGGTTCAAACTGTGGGTTGAGCAGTTGAGCCCGCACGCGAACCGTCTGGCCGCGCACGTACTGCGTGCGTTCGAGCAGCAGCGTGCCTCGGTTGTTGCCGCGTTTCAGCCGAGCCTGCCCGACTTCGCGGATCGCCTTCGTCCAGAAGCGGTCGTAGTAGACCTCGTCGATCGTCCGCAGCCGCCAGATTTCCGGACTGCCGAGAAACAGCACGCGGCCCGCTCCGTAATACTGTGACGCCAGCATGACCGGCAGGCCGAAGCCCGTTTGCGTTCGCGGGTCGGAGAAACGGGCAAACACCGTCGCTCCCGCTTTCGCTCCGCTGGTCGGGTACGACGAGTAGACGCCGGAGAACTCGTTCCAGACGTCGGCTGAAGTCACCGGGTCGTCGGTCACATGCAGGAAGCCGGCCTCGCGGCCTTCGCGAGTGAACTCGAACGCCCAGGCCTGCGTCGCGGCTCGTTCGTTACCAAAGTCCGGCACGTACGAACTCAGCACGACCGGATACAGCTCGCGGAGTCCGTCGAGCGACGGTTCAGTCGCAACGTCTGGCGTGTAGACATCGCCCGCAACCAGCAGCAGTCCTCCCGCTTGAGCGAAAACCCACTCTCGGAGCAGGTTGATCTGATCGGTGTTGAGCTTCGACCAGTCCGGGTCGAACGCGATGACGACGTCGTACTCGAACAGCTCTTCCTTCGATTTCGGAAACGCGCTGAGCAGCTTGTTCGATTCCTGACTGACCGCTCCAGCGGAATCCGCCGACTGCAGCCAGACGTCCGTCTGGATCGCCGCGTGCCGGTAGAGCATGTTCCTCACGAAGCGGTAATCCCGCATCGGTCCGCCGGCCAGGATGAGCACTCGCGTTTTGCGATCGACGACGTTGACCGACTTGCGGCGTTCGTTGTCGCCCTCGCTGAGTTCCAGCACACGGTCCTGCGGCTTGACGCGGACAAAGTACTCCCACGAACCCGCCTGATTCTGAAGCTGCTCGAACGGCACCCGCACCGGCACGCCGTCCTCGCCGAGAATCACCTCCGCCGATCCGAGCGGACTCGCCTGGCCGTCGACGTCTTCCGGCTTGCCGAGCAGTTCAACCAGCGCCGTTCGCCCTGACAGCCCCTGAGCCTGCACGAAGGCCGCGATCTCGAACGCGTCGCCCGCCTGCACGTCACTCGGAGCCTGCAGATTCGCAATCTGCACATTGACCGGTTGATCGGTGCTGCCGACGCCGACGGTGATCAGCTTTGTCTTTGTTGACCGCGCCAGCTCGATCGCCGACTGCGGATCGACCCCCGCGTTCCAGGCTCCGTCGCCGATGACCACGATGCCCGACAGCGACGGATCGCTGACCTGCCGAATCAGATCGAGCAGTGATTCACCCAGTCGTGTTTCGAGCCCCGTCGGATCGACGATCGTCGCCCAGTCTTCCGACGGCGCGGCGTTGTCTGGCTTCGCGACCTCAGAAGTTTCGGCGTTGTCGTTTTCGGATGCTTCGCCGTTCGTGTTTGCCGCCAGCGGGCTACCTGCCGTCTGAGCCCGCGGATCGAGCGACCGCAGCGCCTGATGCGGGCCATTCAGTGCGGCATCGAACGAGTACACGTTGACGTTGTGATTCTTCCGCAGCTCGTCGACGAATTCCGAGTCAGCGAGCAGGCTCTGGACCGCCTCGGCCCGCGTCCGGCCTTTTGCGGCGAGCGAGTCTGGATCAGACGAGACTCCGACCGGCGTGCTTTCGGGAAACTGCATCGACAGCGAGCGGTCGACGAGCACTGCGACCTGCGACGGGCGGAACGCCATCTTCTGCGTCCGCTCCTGCGGGTTCAGAGCGATCGCCGCGATCCCGACGAGCACCGCGACGCGGAGCAGCATCAGCAAGACCCGCCAGAACGGCCTCAGCTCGGCGGTATCCTTGAACTGCACGCGCAGCCCGATCAGCGCCAGCAGAGCAAACCCGCCGGCATAGATCAGCCACTGCAGCGTCGTCTCCGGCAAGTCGTACTCCATCGCCCGAAACGCCGACGTCCCGGACTGTGCGAGAATCAGAGATGTGAGAATAGATTCCACCAGGTTCACAACCAGTTTCAGTCGGCAGCGCAAAGTCGCGATGACGCAGAGGATCGCAAAGAAGAGCGAAGTAATGCACTGATCTCTTTGCGATCCTTCGCGCCTCTGCGTCTTTGCGCTGCAATGTCAGAATGGAAAAGCACGGTCAGCTTCCTCGTGTGTGAAAACTCAGCCGGTAGCCCAGCAGTTGTTCGCCGAACAGGAAAACGACCAACGCGATCAGCAGCCAGAGGCGGATTTCCTGGCCGGCGTCGCGGCCGGCGATCCAGGCGAATTCACCCGGCTCCTGAATCTGCACGTCGAGGTTGTCGCCGATCTGTTTGCGGATCAGTTCGGTCGGTGCCAGTTCGAGTTCGCTTTCGGCCACGGGTACGTTGAACGTGATCCAGCGGTCGGTCGGCGACTGATTCTGATCGAGCAGTCGGACCTGATAAATGCCCGGTGTGTCAGTGTCGCGGAACGTTGCCTTGAGTTGCTCGGCGATTGTCGCGCCGCCGCCTGACGAAGTTCCGTCGGGCTGGCCGGAGTTGCCATTCGCCTTGCGCGGCGGAGCGGCCTTCAGTCGAGTGACCGCGTTGCCGGTTGCGTCGGGACCGGTGATCTCGATTTCGTCCAGAAACTGGTTCGGGTCGATCGTCAGGTCGATCGGTTCGCCCACGATGCGGCGCTCGAGCACGCGGTCGCGGCGGGCGATGAACTTCTCCAGATCGAGCATCATCGCGACGAAGCTCGGGTACCGCGCCCAGTTGTTCCATCGCGGCCCGCAGCTCGTCAGAAACGTGACGACCTGGCCGGTGCCGTACGTTGACGAGAACGCGATCGGGGCGCGGTTCGTCAGCCGGGCGATCGTCTGCACGGAGTCGCCGCGTCGCTGGTCGTCCTTCTCCCAGTCCTCAGCGACGGGGAAGTACTCGAACACGCGAGTCAACTCGGTGAACGGGTTCTCCTGGCCCTGGAAGACCTGGAACGCAGGATGATCGGCGAACGAGGTGTCGGGGCCGCCTTCGAGTGCTGACGAGTTCGTCTGTGCCGAGACAACACTCAGCCGGACGGGGAACAGGCCATCGCCGTCCGCATACAGCTTTGAGATGTAAAACGTCGGGCGGATGACGTCTCCGAGGAACCAGGCCAGGCCGCCGCCCGAACGCACGTAGTCTTCCAGCGGAGCGAGCGCGTCGTCGGGCATGTCAGACACGTTCAGCAGGAAGATCGACTGAAACTCGTCCAGCGACCGCCGCCGCAGAAAGTCGACGGTCTCAAGCTGCGGCGAGTAACCCGTGATCCCCGGATCGGCGGCCAACGCGTCGACGAGGTACTCGCCCTCGTCGTTCTCCGGGTTGCCTTCGATGATCAGCACGCGGTTGACCGGCGAAACCTCGACGGACAGGAACCGCTCGTTGTCGCCGTTCAGCGAGTCCGCCGGCAGCGCGACATCAACGCGGTGCCGGCCCGGCGAGTCGAAGGTCAGATCAAAGTCCTGAGTGACCTCGACGCCGGCTTCGACCTTGTCGAAGTTCACCGCCAGCGGCAGCTTCTGGCCGTCCTGGACGACTCGCAGCGCGACATTCGACGCGACCTGATCGCTGAAGTTCTTGACGGCGACTGTCAGCCGGACCGGGACGCCCGCCGAAGCGACCTGGACATCACCGGTCAGCGACGTGATCCCCAGATTCTGATTCCGCCGTCCGACCGTTTTGACGAAGTTGATCGTCACGCCTGCCGAGTCGAGTTCGCGGACGGTTCGGCCGAGTGACTGTTGGTCCTGCCAGTCGCTGTTGCGGAAGTCCGAGATCACGTGCAGATACCGGATCGTCGCCCGGTCTTCGAGCAGCACGTTGCGGGCTCCGTCAAACCCGTCCGGCAGGCTGAGCGACTGATGTGAGCACTCGGCGTTACGCAGCTTCGTGTCGAGTTCGACCAGAAACGCTTCGTCGACGCCGCGCTGCGTGAACAGCGGCTGATCCGGTTGCGAGAGGCGGATCAGCGTGAACTTCTGCGTGCCCGGCCGCCGCGAGCCTTCCGCGACGAGCTTCTTGACCATCTCGATGCCGGCATCGAACGCGGTGCCCTCGTCCAGCCGGTCGCGCATCGAGCCGGAATCGTCGAGCAGCACGACGTGATGCGACTGCGCTCCCTGGAAGAGGCTCAGTTCGGACGGATCGAGTACCAGCCGCGCGATGAGCGCGACGATCGCCAGCACGATCAGAATCCGCAGCAGCAGAAGCAGCAACTGTTCGATGAGCACTCGCCGCCGGTTCCGCTTCTGACTGACGAGCAGGAACTCCATCGCGGCAAACGCGACGCGCCGATACCGCATCCGGTTGATCAGATGAATGATGATCGGCGCAGCCACCAGCGCCGCGCCCGCAAGCACGTAAGCCGGATTCAGAAAATGCTGCGCGATCCAGGTTTCCATCGAGAGTTACCAGCCCACTTTCTGCGGATTCAGGCTGACTGCAGCGCAAAGACGCAAAGACTCAAAGGACCGCAGAGACTTTGCGAATCTTTGCGACTTTGTGTCTTTGCGCTGCATTGACCGACTGATGGTTCTGACGAGTTCGGGAAGTTGTTCTGAGGACATTTCTTACCGTCTCCCCGTCTGCTGCATTCCGACGCGGTGGTTGAGGTAGTGGGCCAGGGCTGCGTCGAGGTGTTCGCTGGTGCGGATGGTCTGGTAATCGATTCGGCCTGCCGAGCAGAAGCGGCGCAGTTCGGCGAGGTAGGCTTCCATCGCTTCGAGGTAGCCCTCGCGGAGCGAACGCGGGTCACAGACCAGATCGCCGGCGGATTCCAGACCCTCGAACTTCGTCGTTCCCGAGTAGTTGAAGTCGAGTTCCTGGTCATCAAGGACGTGGAACAGCAGGACGTCGTGGCCGCGGAAACGCAGTAGCTCCAGGCCCTTGAACAGGCCGGCTCGTGGCACGAACAGGTCAGAGATCAGCACGATCAGTCCGCGCCGCGTCTGTTCCTCGGCGACCTGCCGCATGATGCCCAGGATGTCCGTCTTCTTCTGCGGCTTCTGATTGTCGAGTGCCGCCAGCAGCGCGTTCAGGTGCGTCTGGCGGCTCTGGTGCTGGACTCGGCTGAGGATCGCTTCGTCGAACGCGACCAGTCCGACGGCGTCCTGCTGGCGGAGCAACAGGTACGCCAGTGCGGCGGCGATCGTGCAGCCGTAGTCGTACTTGGTCATCGGGCCCGAGCCGAACTGCATCGACTGCGAGACGTCGACCAGCAGCGTCGTGCGGAGATTGGTTTCTTCTTCGTACTGCTTGATGAAGAACTGATCCGTCTTCGACCAGACTTTCCAGTCGATGTGCCGGACGTCGTCACCGGGCGTGTACTCGCGGTGCTGGACGAATTCGATCGACTGGCCGAAGTACGGACTGCGGTGCAGACCGGAAAGGAAGCCTTCAACGATCCGCCGCGCCCGAATCTCCAGCCGGGAAATCCGTGAGATTTCCTCAGGCCGCAAAAATCTTCTGGAGCCTCGGGTCACTGGTCAGCTCGCCTTCCTTTGACGGAGTTTCCTTGATCAGCCGCTCGATCACCTTGTCCGCCGTAATGCCGTCGGACTCGGCCGAGAAGTTCGTCACGATGCGGTGCCGCAGCACGGGCTTCGCCAGCTCGGCGATATCTTCCGTCGAGACGTGCGTCCGGCCTCGCAGCAGTGCCCTAGCCTTGCCGCCGAGCAGCAGGTTCTGAACGGCTCGCGGCCCCGCGCCCCAGCTCAGCCACTCGTTGACGAACTCCGGAGCTTCCGGCTCGCCGATCCGCGTCTGACGGACGAGTGCCAGGGCGTAATCGACGACGTGATCGGTCACCGGCACCTGCCGCACGATCTGCTGCAGCTCGATGATCTCCTCGCCGCTGAGCACTGGCTGGATCGAATCGCTCTGCAGGCTGGTTGTGGCCTTGGCGATGGCCCGCTCCTCACCGAGGCTCGGGTAGCCGACGAAGACCTTGAACATGAAGCGGTCCTGCTGAGCTTCCGGCAGCGAGTACGTGCCTTCCTGCTCGATCGGGTTCTGCGTCGCGAGCACGAAGAACGGATCGCTCAGCGTATGCCGCGTCTGCCCGACGGTGACCTGCCGTTCCTGCATGGCTTCCAGCAGAGCGGCCTGGGTCTTGGGCGGCGTCCGGTTGATTTCGTCGGCCAGGACGACGTTGTGGAACAGCGGCCCGTTGATGAAGCGGAACTCGCGTTCGCCGGTTTTCTTGTTTTCCTGCAGCACGTCGGTGCCGGTGATGTCCGCCGGCATCAGGTCCGGCGTAAACTGAATTCGCGAGAACGTCATCGACAGGCAGCGGGCCAGCGTGCTGATCATCAGCGTCTTGGCGAGCCCCGGCACACCTTCCAGCAGACAGTGCCCGCGGCTGAACAGCGCGATAAGCAGGTGATCGATGACCTCTTCCTGCCCGACAATGACCTGAGCCATCTGCCCGCGAATGTCCTGCCACGCCTTGTTGAGCTTATCGATCGATTCCTGAGTGACCGTAGATTCTGACATCGCAATCCCTTGAGCCAGTGCGGCGGTGTTGAGCGAGCCCGAATCCTAGTGACAACCGCGAGTTCGGCGGAAGCGTGAAGACAAGTAGAACGATCTGAAGTCTATCGCCGTTTTCCCCTCTGGGTGGCCCGGCCACTTGTGGCCGGGTCGCGAAGCGACAGGAAGCTTCAGCAGGCGGGTGAAGCAAGGTGTTGCGCCGCCATTCTCGGGTGGCGACTCAAAGGCAAGGCATCTTGTGCCTTCGGCACCCGGCCAATTCTGGCCGGGCCACCCTGCGTTCCACTGCTCTGCCTCCTGGGTGCCGCTGCCGGCTTGTCCGACAGTGCTCGTTTCTCGAGGCGG
>JAPOLP010000230.1 GCA_029977045.1 Planctomycetota bacterium | reverse complement strand
GCTTGTGACGCAGGATCATCGCTTCCTGAAGCTGCGGCCGGCGGAGATCGACGTACCGGTACTTCAGCCGCAGCTCTTCATTCGGGAGGTTGTCGCCGGTCGGTTCAAACGGTGGAGGCTTACTCTTGTTGTGGACGGTTAGCTGACGACCGCGAACCTCAATCTCGCCGGTTGCCAGTTTGGGATTGGTCAGGCCTTCGCCACGGAGTTTTACATGCCCGGAAACCTGGATGACGTCCTCGTTTCGGAGCGTACGAGCGACTCTGTGGGCGTCCGGACATTCGTTTGGATCAAACACGACCTGAACCAGTCCGTATCGGTCGCGCAGGTCAATAAAGACCAGACCGCCGAAATCGCGATACGTGTCGACCCAGCCACAAACTGAAACATCCAGGCCAACGTTTTCTTTTCGCAGTTCGCCACAGGTATGAGTACGGAGCACGATTCCAGACCTTTACCGTCGAATTCAGAGCGGGGACCGGCACCGACGCCTGTCGATACCGTCTGCTGCCGGCCATTCGGCAGCAATTGCAGCCGCGAGCCCCCCTCGCGCTGCGGAAGCCAAGCCGGCAGCGTATCGGAGCCCGATATTTCGCGGAAGTCGACGCCCCGGCATTTTCGGTCAGGGCAGGCGTCGGTTTGTCAGGCGGCGCTGAATCGAGCGATTCTCGATGGCGAGCCGTGGCCATGAGGCACTTCGTTAAACGCTCACCCGCTTGAATTCAGTGCTTGATCACGAAGTGATCACAGAGAGTAGCCGGGGTGTCGGAGACCCCCGGAAGATGAGGCACGTCGCAGATTGCATCCTGAAGGGATGCCAGAAGCTGACGGCGCGCTTCGCGATTGACTCTGGCATCCCTTCAGGATGCTCGCGATGGGGCGGAACCAGACCGGGGGTCTGCGACCCCCGGCTACAGTCTGTGATCCCTGCGGGATCGGAACTCTCGCAGCGTTAGAGCCAGCAGTCCCCGTCGAGGCGTGACGTGCCCCCCGGACGCTGACGCTCGCCGAGGATCGCACCCGCACGAGATGACAGAAGGTGTCGGTCGTCTCAGCGGAATGTGTTTACGCGATGAACATCGAGTGGAAGGTCAGCCAGCGGAAAACGACCAGCGTGCAGACCAGGCACATCCACCATGCGGCGGTTTGAGCACCGGAGTACTGCCGCAGTCGCCACAGCAACCCAACGCCAACAGTCATCGCTGCCAGTTTGAAGAAGACAACGGCCAGCGGACTGGCAGTCAGTTGGGACGCGAGCGGGTTCAGTTCGCGGAACATCCCCGTCTGGATCGCCATCAACGTGCAGATCAGGTCGAACAACCCCAGCAGGATGATCAGGCCGCCACAGCGAGTGACCAGTTTCATGGCAGCGACAGAGCCGTTCACTTCACGCCATTGCCGGTCCGTGTCCGGTCGTGACGAAAGGAGGCTGCCCAGAGCGACGACGCCCGCCAGCATTCCAAACAGATTGACCCCGTACTGCACGGATTCCGAAATGTCGACTGGTTCGGTAACGGCAGGTTCATTCGTGAGCATGATTCCGTCGTCCGGGATGGCATCGTTGAGACCAGCGACCATAAATGGATCAATCACGGCAGCGTCGCAGCAGTTAATGACCCTGGCCTTGATGTCAGCATTCGTCTGAACCAGGCCGATCAGTTCCATCCAGCGTTTCGTCGTCATGTGACGGGTTGCCGGAAAGTCATACGTCGCAAGCTGAAGCAGCCTGTCTTCAGGCGACGCATCACTAGTCAACGTCCCAATCACAGTAGTGAGCACTGTGCCTGCGTCTGAACTCTCAAATCCAGGCAGCATCAGAACTGTCTGCCCGTGGCATAGCAGGAGCCCATTAAGCAGCAGTAGTCGTTCGACATCGGCAATTGCAGCGTTGACTGGTTCATCCGCGAACGGCGACGCAGTGGCTGAGTCTCTGGAAATGTGCCCTACCGGAATTCCGTTGACGGTGACTTCCGATCCGACGGCATCGACGATGAAGGGACCTTCAACGAGCTGCCCATTGATAATGACCGTCCCGGATCGGACCGATGCGGAATGGTGCTCCGAGCCGGCGCAGGCTTCGTGGGCAATCGCGAACAGAACGAGGGCAACAAGAGTGGCGCGGCATCCGCGCAGAGCAAGCGCGTAGCGGAACATGGCGAGCTTTCTTTCGGCAGAGGGTGCCTTGGTGGGATGCGGCGATTGCGGAATGCGGTGCCGCGGTGGGGCAACTTCCTGGTGGGGGCCTGCCTGATGAGGCGAGACTGAAGAAGTTGCGGAGGGTCAGGTGTTAAACCGGGAGCAGACTTTAAACATCGTCATCGGCAGATTCGAGGAACTGCTTTTCAAAAGATTCGACGTTGCGGTGTTTCGCCATCTAATGACAGGGCACAGCTGCTCGCCCACAAATCTGTTCGCATTGATTCGGCATCTTCTGAATGAGTGGCTGTGCGCAGCGCTCATCTCGCAGTATCGTGCCACACCTGACATTCGTTTAACGATATTAACTGGAGCCATTCTCATGCAGTTCCTGCGACCTCTCGGGGGGTGCGCTCATTGGTGCGGCAATCGGCGGCCTGGTATGGATCGCGATTGGCTATTTCGCTGAGGCCGAGGTCGGCTACGTCGCGTGGGGAATTGGATTTCTCGCCGGGATCGGTGGGGCCATCGGAGCAGGTCACAATGGCCAGAACGCTAGCTCTGAAGCGGCAGCTGTCGTTGCCGCGGTGCTTGTGATCGCCGGCTCAAAGTACATGGTCGTTTCGCTGCTGATTGACAAAGCGATTGAAGAAACAGCCGCGAGCGACGTGATGCGGATTTCGCCGGAGTCGATGATTGTCGGAATCGCCGATGAGGTCGTCGGTGAGTTTCAAGCAGCCAGTAAACCGCTTGCCTGGCCGCCGGGCATGACAGTCGAACAGGCTGAGTCGCAAAGCGACTATCCCCCCGATGTCTGGGCTGAAGCAAAGAAACGCTGGGACGAACTGGGCACCGACGAGCAGCAACGCCGGATTGCCGAGCAGGAGGCAATGATGAAAGAACTGATGAGAGCCTTCAGCGATGGCCTATGGAGTGACGCCTTCAAGGAAAGCTTCAGCCCGTTTGACCTGCTCTGGTTCGGCCTCGCGGCCTTCACAGCTTTCCGCCTGGGCAGTGGCAGCTTTGACGAATGACCCTGGCCAGTAATGGCGTCATCACGGGCAGACGGACTGCAGTTCTGAGTCTCGAATGTCTGACACGAACATGCAGCCGGGGCTGTGCGTGATCGCGAATTCGGGACGAGCGGACATCAGCACGGATTGCGGTGTCACTCCGCAGGCCCAGAAGACCGGCAGTTCGTCTGACTGAACGGGAACCGCGTCGCCGAAGTCCGGTCGTTGCAGATCGGTGATTCCGATCTGTTCGGGAAGACCGAGATGCACCGGGGCTCCATGCACGGCGGGAAACTGCGACGTGATCTGCACGGCTCGAATCGCGTCGGCTGGCCGAAAGGGGCGCATCGAAACAACGAGCTGCCCGTGAAACTTCCCGGCAGGTTCGCACTCAACGTTCGTGCGAAACATCGGCACGTTGCAGCCCAGTTCGATGTGTCGGACCGGAAGTCCGGCGTCGAGCAGCGCTGCTTCAAACGTGAACGAGCAGCCGATGAGAAACGCGACGAGGTCGTCGCGCCACAGCGATGTGATGTCAGTTGGTTCGTCGATCAGTTCTCCGTTTCTCCAGACGCGATAGCTGGGCAGGTCCGTGCGGATGTCGGCGTCCGGCGCGATTCGGCGCGGAACGAAATCGCCAGACGCAGTGACTTCAACCAGCGGGCACGCCCTGGGGTTACGGCGACAGAACTCGTGAAATTCATCGGCGTCGGCCTGCGGCAGAATGACCAGGTTGGCCTGAGCAAATCCGGGAGCCAGGCCGGACGTCTGATCCGTCCATTCGCCACTGCGGCAGGCGAGTCGGACGTCTGCAGGCGTCATCATTCGACGATCGCCCGCCGATGTCGGTTCGTTGCCTGAAGACTGTGATCCTCCAGTGATTGCGTCGGCCATGATCAGTCCGGATTGCGAGGCACGGGAAATACTTCAATCATGCTCGGCTGAGTGACGCTCCGCATCAAGTCACCTCGCACGTCAGCCCCAGCTTGCGACTTGCCTCAGGACAAGTTGATGACTGAATCCGAAACGCCCGTCAAACCGCAGCTGCCTGAACGAGTCGGGCCGTGGAAGATCGAACGCCGACTCGGCGCCGGCGGCATGGGCACGGTTTATCTCGGCATCCATGAGGAGACGGGCAAAATCGCGGCCGTCAAGGTGCTCTCCGCCGGACTCTCGCGCGATCCGGGAGTGGCTGAACGCTTTCGCCGCGAAGCCGCAACGCTCAGAAAGCTCAGTGGGCCGCACATCGTCACTCTGTTCGACGATGGCGAGGACCAGCAGCTGGAGCATCTCTACTTTTCGATGGAGTACGTCGAAGGTCCAACGCTGGCGGATCTGCTGCGGGAACGACGTCGACTGAGCTGGCACGAGGCAATTGATATCGCGCTGCAGGTCTGCACGGCGTTGAAAGCTGCTCACGTTGCAGGCGTCGTCCATCGTGACCTGAAGCCGTCGAACCTGCTGATCGGCACGGACGGGATCGTCAAGCTGACAGACTTCGGCGTCGCTCAGGTCTTCGCGGAACAGCGTCTAACCGTCACCGGCGGCGTGATCGGCACGGCCGAGTACATGTCTCCCGAACAGGCGGAAGGCCGGCGCTGCACGAAGCAAAGCGACCTCTACTCACTGGGAGCCGTGATCTATGTGATGCTGACCGGTCGGCCGCCGTTCACTGGTAAGTCGCCGCTGGACATTCTGCGGCTGCATCAGACGGGACGGTTTGATCGGCCGAGTCTTTACGCTCCGGAAACGCCGCGGCTGCTTGAGGAAATCGTCTGCCAGTTAATGGAGAAGGAGCCAGAGAAGCGGTTTCAGGATGCGCACGTTGTCTCGCTCCGGCTACGCGAAGTTGTTCGGCGAGTCGAGCTGTCGAACGCCGACGAAACACTCGCTCACTCGCCGTCACAGATGCAGTTGGAAGCACCGACGATCGCCACCGATGAGCGAGGCGACAGCCAGACACGTACGGCGAACCATCGAGGTCCTGGCCCGGCAACGATGATGCGCGACGCCGTTGCCACGGAGATTCGCAAAGCGCACGAGAAGTCGCCGATCGCGAGACTCTTCGACAACACCTGGGTCCTGATCGGCTGTCTGGTGGTTGTGGTCGGCGGAGTCTGGTTGGCACAGTCCGGCCAGAAGGCAGTCCCACCTGACGCGACTGAAGACGCCGCCGAATCAACTTCGGAAGTCGAACGATTCCAGCGGATGGCTCGAACACTGAGCCGGTCCGGCGACTTCGCCCGAGCCGAACGACTACTGGCTGCACTCGACGCGATTCTCGCGGACGATCCGAATCGCGGCGAAGATGCTCACAGCGTCGCACTGCAGCTGCGGGTGCTCCGTGAGCATCGGACGCAGGCAGGCGATGTGGAACCGTTACTGGCCGAGTCGCTGCAGCGCGTCGAGTCGCTGGCCCGCAGTCGCAATCTCAAGGCCGCCCGCGATCTGTTGGACCAACTCGCCGTGCTTTACGAATTCGACTCAACCGCCGAATCGTTGCTTCGCGACATGCGGCAGTTTCTCGACGAACAGGAAGCGGCAGAAGAGTGAACAACTGCGGGTTTCGCGGGCTGGATATGCAGCACCAGTCCGAGGCGGCGTTCCGGCATCAGAGTGAACGCCTGCTGGTTGTTCCGGCCAGGGACAGCGATATACTCGCCCGTTGATGTCAGCGGCCCCTTCGTTCGCCGCTGGCCACTGGTCGCCTGACAGCAGAAGAGAGTCTGATTGTGCTCGTCGAAATGGAACTCTCGCGGATCATCATCAGCGAGATTAATGGTCAGCAGGTTGTCTACCTGCGTGAGAAGGACGGCGATCGTGCTTTCCCGATTCTGATCGGCCTGTTTGAGGCGACGAGCATCAACCGCCGGCTGACCGAACCACCGCCACCGCGTCCGCTCTCCCACGACCTGATGAAAGGAATCATCGAAGGCATGGGCGGCACGCTGCGGGAAGTCGTTATCACGTCGATGATCGAGCACACTTACTACGCGTTGCTGCGAATCGAAATGGCGGATGGGTCGACTGTCGAAATCGACGCCCGCCCGAGCGACGCAATCGCTCTGGCGGTCCATCACGATCCCGTCTGCGCGATCTTTGTAGAAGAAGACGTTCTCGAAAAGGTGACCTGACGGTGTCCACCACAGGTTCCCTCGATTTCGCGACAACATTCACAGGCGGTGACGAGGCATGATTCTCGAAGGAGTCGTCACAAGCCAGAACGCGATGGGCGAGCTGAATGTCGCGCCGATGGGGCCGATCGTCGAACCGGACATGCGGCGGTTCGTCCTGCGTCCGTTTCAGACGTCGACGACTTACCGGAACCTGAAGCAGCATCCGTTTGGCGTGCTGCATGTTGTCGATGATGTTCTGCTGCTGGCTCGTGCCGCGATCGGCCAACTGACCGAAACGCCCGCGACGTTTCCTGCTCTGCGAGTGCCTGGTCGGGTACTGACCGATGCGTGCCGCTGGTTCGAGTTTCGCGTCGAGTCGATCGACGACTCGGACGAGCGAACTCGAATCGAAGCCGTTGTCGAACACTCGGGACGATTGCGCGACAGCTTCGGTTTTAACCGCGCGAAGCACGCTGTGATCGAAGCAGCGATCCTCGCCACGCGGGTTCACCTGTTGCCGCCCGACGAAATCATCGAGCAGTTTGTGCATCTTCAAACTGCAGTGGAGAAGACCGCAGGCCCAGGCGAACTCACCGCGTTCATCCTGCTGGACGACTACGTCCACAGAAAGCTTGAAGCCCGGAAGCAGTCAGCGGAGGGCGAAGCATGAGCAGCGCCGCAGACCACATTGCAACGGGTCCGAAGTCGGTCACTGTGACGACCGGTTCCCGGCTGCATTTTGGGTTGTTGACGCACCGGCCTGAATCCGGCCGCGAGTTTGGCGGACTTGGCGTGATGATTGACTCGCCCGGTTGGCAGATCTCTGCTTCAACAGACAGCTCGATGATCAGCGAAGCGGCTGCGAGCCGCAGCTCGACCGTTTCCGGCGATATGCGCATCGCGGCATCTGAACCCGCCCTGCTCGCGTGCCCGGATATCGAAGCACGAGTCAGTCGGATACTCAGCCACTGGGCTCAATCAAACCGTGACAGAGGCCGAAGCGGAATCTGCCTGACTGGTCTGTCCCTGCAGATCGACAAGGCCATTCCGGGACATCGTGGTCTGGGCTCGGGAACGCAACTCGGCCTGGCGATCGGCCGCGCACTCAGCGAACTGGCGGGCGAGTCATCCGTCTGTGTCGCAACACTCGCGGAACGCACGGGTCGCGGACTGCGGTCGGCAGTCGGTACCTGGGGTTTCGAGTCGGGTGGCTTGATCGTCGACGGTGGCAAACTTCCGGAACAGTCCGTCGGGACCTGCGTTTCGCGATGCGACTGTCCTGACGCGTGGCGGTTTCTGCTGATCGCCCCGGCAGACGGGCATGGTCTGTCCGGAGCTGACGAAGTTGCTGCCTTTGAACAACTGCGGGGTATGCCGCCGGAGCGGACCGAGCGACTCTGCCGCATTGCTTTGATGGACCTGCTGCCCGCAATCGCGGATGCCGATATCGCTGCAGCATCAACTGCGCTGACCGAATACGGACGGGTCTCTGGCGAGTACTTCTCCGCAATCCAGGGCGGCGTTTTCGCGGACGATCGCATGGCTGAAGTCGGTCGCCAGGTTACGCAGCGCGGGCGAGGCTTCTTTCAAACGTCGTGGGGCCCAACCTGCGCGGCACTGTGTGCCAGCAACGAAGAACTCGACGACTTGAGACGCGAACTCGAATCCGCAGACACTGGCTCGCTGATCCTGACGGCCGCCCGCCCTCTGAATCACGGAGCGTCGGTCACTGTGTCTTCTGCCGACTGATACCGG
>JAPOLP010000737.1 GCA_029977045.1 Planctomycetota bacterium | reverse complement strand
GGGACAAGGCAATTAAGGTAAGGCCGGAGGGCTTGCGCCCTGCCGCTACCTCAATCCAACGAAATCAGCCCCTAGTGACCATGCCCGTGAGCGTGGGCTGGTTCGGGCTCTTCGTCTTCCTTGAAGCAGGTCCAGCGATCGACGCTGCCCGCGAGCTGCACCGAGCCGCAGATGAACATGATGCTGAAGAGAGCCGTCACGTAGACCGTTTTGCCGACGAAGTTGCTCAACTGCAGCTGGAAGATCGAATGTGTGCCGCCTTCGGGAGGAGCAATCAGGCCCCAGATCATGATCATCATCAGGTAGATGAACAGAATCCCGGTCCAGCCGCCCTTCACGAGCACTTCGCGGTACTTGACCCAGTTCACAGCCAGCAGCCAGAAGGCCACCCACAGCAGCAGAGCCGACCAAGGCAGCACAAGGCTGACCAGTTCGAAAAGCAGGTTCCAGACCGCCGCAAGCAGGTCAACCGAGAGTTCCAGCAGATTCTTATTGTCCGGCATGGCTGGCAAAGTCCATTCCATCAGGAGTCGCGTCAGTCAGCGGGCAGTCGGACATCACCGAATGCACCGAAGGTGCGGTCCTGTAACAGATTCCGGCGAGAGCTTCCAGCGAAGACTGCCGACCGAAGCCGCCATTCCCACCCGTGGAAAGCCCCTGTTGTCGTTGCCGTCGGTCCGGTCGCTACGGTTGGGGAAACTGCGTCACAAAGGACGCCATTTTCGCCGTAACCAGTGGCCAAAGCTCGATTTCGGGCCTCTCTGTTTGCCTCTGACGAATACTGCTGGTGGAATGGCGTCCTGATTCCGCAGGACTCGTCCGTCTTCCGTGCTGATTGTCATGTTCCCTCAATTTCGTCTCCGCTTCCCCCTGACCGGACTACTGACCGCACTGGCCTTTCTGCCGGGCTGCGGCTAGGAAGTGCCCCGGCAGCCGGTGAGCGGAACGGTTTCTGGAGTCGGCAGCCGGCCCGGAACCGTCACGTTTCAGCCGGTCGAGGGCGTTCACGCTCCGGCGGCGAGGGCTCCGCTCAAAAACGGGCGGTTCGCGTTCGACGAGACAGACGGTCCTCTGCCGGGAACCTACCGGGTTCGGGTCGACGTTCAGAAGCCTCGGCGACTGACAGGTGGGACAGTCACGGTGAAAGGCGTCGAAGTGCCCGAGTCGGCAGTCGGAGAAGTTCCCCCGGAAATGGAGTCGTTTTTCGTCGAAGGCGTCCGAGTCGCCGCGTCCGGACGCCAGGATCTGGGCCTCACTGTTGAAACCAGTAATTGACGCTGGTCCGACCGGCCCCTGACACTGCCAAGTACCCGCCCTTACGAGATCTCCTCTGCGTCTCTCAAACATGCCTCACTCGTACCGCGACATCTCGAAGCTGCCAGCGCCGCCGCCTGCCGACGGTCGGCCTCGCACGCGCCGTCGCTGGTTCACGCTTATCGAGCTACTGGTCGTCATTGCGATCATCGCAATCCTGGTCGCTCTGCTGCTGCCGGCGGTGCAGGCGGCGAGAGAGGCGGCGCGGCGGAGCCAGTGCTCGAATCGGCTAAAGCAGTGGGGGCTGGCGCTGCACAACTATCACGAGCAACACTCAACGTTCCCGATGGGCAAGGTGAACACGCGCCACTGGACGTTCCGAGCAATGCTGCTGCCGCAGCTCGAGCAGGACACGCTGTATGCCCTCGTCGACTTCGACCACAACCCGCACTGCTTCGACTACGCGGTGACGGCAACCGACAACCCGTCCGAGCATCGTCTGCCGCTCTACTTCTGCCCGAGCGACCCGAACGCGAACCGGCTCTTCTCCGGCTTTCTGGGAGTCCACACCCCGGGCACGTACGTCGGTGTCAGCGGCGACGATCCGACGAAAAAGAACGGCACGTTTTTCGTCAACAGCGCGGTCAACTTCGCCGGCCTGACAGACGGAACCAGCAACACGATCGTGATGGGAGAACGCGGGATCCCGGAAGCGCTCAACATCGGCTGGATGCTCTGCGGCAGCACTCAGGACGCCGTCATCGACACCAGCGTCGGCCTCGCCCCCGGAAAACCGGACGGGAACCACAACGACCACTTCTGGAGCTGGCACCACGGCGGCGCCTACTTCCTATTCGCCGACGGCCACAGCCGCTTCGTGAGCGAAACCACCGACCACGCCACGATCAAAGCCCTGTCCACCCGCGACGGCAACGAAGACGTCGGCGAGTACTGACGCCAACTCAAGACTCGGCAATTAGTCGCGGTAGCTCGTCGGCACTTTCAAGCTCGACTGGAGCTCCCAGCTCGTCGCTAAGCCCTTCAGGAAGCAAAGTGTCGCGCCGCCCAAGAACGGGCCCACAATCGCCCGGCCAAACGAGGAAGTAATTAAACCGCTCAAGTAAGCGGAACAATCCAGCCCACAGCCAAGCTTCGTCGACCGGCCGAAAAATGGTGAGGCCTCTGATTCGCCCCGTCGAATTCAAACGGAAACCACAATCGCAGCAGCTGGTTGGCGAGCCGTCGCCGTCAAAGTCGAGTACGAACATCAGGCCCTGTGGAGCCACGGGTGTCGCCTCGAATGCCAATATCACCTCATCGAGAGTGGCAAGTTCTGGCGAGTGATTTTCGCCTGACATGACGTAAAGCTCGAAACTCACCGCGTCACTCGCTTTCAGAACTGCTTCTCAGCCAGTTCGATCGCTCGTAGAAGCCCCTTGGCCTTGTTCAGCGTTTCGTGGTACTCGTTTTCCGGGACGCTATCGGCGACGATGCCGGCGCCGGCCTGGACGTAGGCGGTCTGGTCCTGCATGACCAGCGTTCGCAGGGCGATGCAGGTATCCATATTGCCGGTGAAGTCGATGTAGCCGACAGCGCCGGCGTATGGGCCTCGGCGGTGGCGCTCGAGTTCGTCGATGATCTCCATCGCGCGGACTTTCGGGGCACCAGAGACGGTTCCGGCTGGCAGGCCTGCTCGCAAGGCGTCGAGCGACGTCAGGCCATCCTGGAGCTGGCCACAGACGTTCGACGTGATGTGCATGACGTGCGAGTAACGCTCGACAACCATCACGTCGCTGAGCTTTACCGAGCCGTACTTCGCGACACGGCCGACATCGTTGCGGGCCAGATCGACCAGCATGACGTGCTCGGCCCGTTCCTTTTCGTCGGCGAGCAGTTCCGCAGCGAGCGCCCGGTCTTCTTCGTCGGTCTTGCCGCGGACTCGCGTACCGGCGAGCGGTCGGATCGTGACCTCGCCGTCCTCGACACGGACCATGATCTCGGGCGAGCAGCCGATGAGGTGCGTTTCGGGCGTCTTCAGCAGCACCATGAACGGACTGGGATTGACGATCCGCAGAGCACGGTAGATGTCGAGCGGGCTGGCGGATGTTTCCAGCTTCAGACGCTGGCTGATCACGACCTGGAAAATGTCGCCGGCCTTGATGTACTCCTTGCAGGCTTCGACGGCGGCTTCAAACTCGGACTGCTCGAAGTTCGACTCGAACGTCAGCGTCGGGTCTCCGCCGATCACGACGTCACTCATCGAGATCGCTTTCGTCCCCTGCTGCAGCAACTGACAGGTCTCGTCGATTCGTCCGACGGCTCGGTCGTACTCGGCCTTCAGGTCGGAAGCGTTTGCGTCAGCGTGGCAGACGACGACGATCGTATTGCGGATGTGGTCGAAGACGACCATCCGGTCGAAGAAGGCGAACGACAGGTCCGGCAGTTTGCGGTCGTCTTCCGGAGCGTTCGGCAGATTTTCGCAGTACCGCACGACG
>JAPOLP010000767.1 GCA_029977045.1 Planctomycetota bacterium | reverse complement strand
AGTGACCACCTGCGGAGCCGGCAGGTCGAGTTCGTCGCGTCGCAGCGTCAGGCCCGACGGCAGTTCGCGTTCAAACTTCCCGGCGAAGACCAGCTTCACGGCAAATGACACGTCCGAGTTGCTCGTCTTGGGCAGCGGCACCAGATGCACTGGCTGGCCTTCGAGTTCTGTCATCACTGGCCGGGATGGCTGATCCTTGACGAACAGCGACAGCAGCCGCGAACCGGCAGGCAGCCGCACGCCGAGGAACTGACGCCGCAGATTTCTGATCGTGTAGACCGCCTGGCTGCGCCACGTTCCATCTTCGTGAACGACGAGCGTCAGATCGGCGACATTGACCGAAGCCGCCGCACCAACCGTCTGCTGAAACCGCCGCACAGTCCAGGTCGGCGCTTTTGCCGCATCACGGACACGCAGGATTTCGGTCGCCTGATCGGTCAGTTGTGTCCCGATCTGGATCGGCAGATCGTCAACCAGCACGGGCTCAACGCTGCTGTCGTGCTGCCCGGCAAGCTGGCCCTGCGACTGATTGACGAGAATCGAATACAGCCGCTGCGGATCGACGCTGCGGAATCCGGTCGCGTCGCCGAACTCGTCAAACTCAGGCTGCTCGAAGCGAACGACTGGAGTTTCCACTTTCGTAGTCGCTGGCGGCAGAGTTGCCGTCGCCAGAGCGAAGTAGCGGTCCCGCACGGCATCGTTGAGCTGAATCGTCCAGCGCAGTTCGCCGCCGACTTTTTCGCTGGTCACGCTGCGGATCGAATTGCCCTCGACCTTCAGCCGGTTCTCCAGCGACAGCGGCGTCAGGAACGACAGCCGATCCGTTGCTGCCGCGTCGATCTTCCAGTTCAACGCCAGAGAGTAATCCAGAAACGTGTCGGTGACGGTCGTCACGACAACCGCGTCGGCACTCAGCCGCGGCTGCGCCTGCACGACTTCAAAACTGATGACGCCGGCTTCTTCCTCGGTCGACTGAAACGCGTACTGGACCGGTCGCGGCTGCTTGTTGCGGATGTCGCCGGGCAGGCGGTTCGGGTCGACCTGTTGCCAGCCGACCGGATCGCTGACCGTTGCCGAGTAGGCGTCGTCGATCCAGACGCCGGCCCACATCGTGCGTCGAGTCATGTCGAGCGGGAAGGGCGGGATCGCTTCGACAACCAGGTCAGTGGGCTCCTTTGTCGTTCGACCTGTGATGATGACCTCAACATCGCCGAGCTGCGGATCAGTGAATTCGACCGTCAGCGATCGCGGCGAAACGCCGTCGGACTCGGTGACGTACCAGTCGGCCAGAGCAGTCGCCTGCACGCTGAGCGGCAGGTAGCCGTCGATCAACTCAAACGTCACTGCCGATCGCGGAGCCCCTTTCAGCGTCGCGATCATCCGCGTACCGAGCTGGACCTTGCGACGCTGAATCACAATGGCGTGCTCGACGCGCGCCGTCGATTCCGCCTGCCGGCGAGCTACCACGAACTGCAGTGAGAACGGTCTCGCCGCGTAACGCCACGCGAGCTGCTGCGCTGCCGCTCCCGGCGGCGCGTTCGTCTGCTGGTCGATTTCGATCTGCCGCAGGCCGTCGGTCTGGCCGGCTCGCAGGCTGAAGCTGTCTGTTGTTGAGACGACGATTGTTCCTGCGTCGCGAGTCACGTCGAGCGGGGCGATTGTCGGCAGCGAAATCGTTGCTTCGTCCTCGGTCACTGACTCCGCCAAAAAGAGCTGCGCGTCAACGTGAGTCTGGCCGCTGACCGGCGGGTTGAAGAAGACACGTAGCCGGCGCTGGCCATCGACTTCGTTCGATTCCCAGCCGGACAACTGTGGTCCGGAAAGGCCTCGCACCTTCAGACCTTCCGGCACGGCGAACGAGAGATCGGCGACCGTTCCCTGCGGTACGCTGATCGAGAACCGCGACGCTTCAGAAATGCCGCGATCATCGAGTTGCACCGTCGTGGCCGTGTCGACATGCACGATCGCGTCGACCATCCCCTGCTGCTGCGGAGGCCGCCAGGCAATCGTCAGCGGCTGACCGGAACCGACAGGCACGACAATCGAAGCCGCTGCGTTGTCCGTCTTCGTGACCTTGCGGTAAGCACTCGTCGACCCGTTGACTCGCAGAGCGAGGTCGTCTTCCGGCAGAGCAAATACGACGCGGCCGGACGGCGACGGGAAGACCGGCACGGTGAACTGTCCGGTCTGGCCGGAGACCTGCGCGGGCACGTCGAACTTCAGATCAAGCGTGTGCAGGCCGCGGTTCGGCAGGACAACGTCGAGCGAACTGCGGCCATCGGCCTGAGTCACTCGCAGAGCTGCTGGTTGACCATCGAGCTGCGCCGAACTGAGAGCAACGCCGGACAGCGGCACCGGCAGCGTGAGCGGCTTGTCGCGGAAGCTGACAAGTATCAGGGTGGCCGTCACAGAGACTCGCGGCGACGCGCCATCGGGCGAAACCAGTTCGCACTGATAAAACGCGTCAGTCAGGACGCCGTCTCGCGGCGCGGGAGCGGTGACCTTCTCGTCGGGTTTCGCGAGATTCCACAGGTCGATGAACTGCTCACGAGTCAGCAGTACCCGGTCCGCCGTCGTCGGATTCTGGGCGGGATCGAATGGAACGATCACGTCAGTCCGCGGTGCCGCAGGCGGAACAGGCGGCGCTGCAGCGGGAGGCTCGGCGGCGATGGCGGCCTGCGACAGAATCAGCGACAGCAGCAGGACTCCCGCCATGCGCTTCTCCGCCCAGCGGAGCGGCAGTGCCAGGATTTCGTGCAGCCCGAAGCGCCGCAGAAGATTCAACAGAGCCCGGGCGATCCACAGGGCAACAGCCAGCAGCCCGCCAAGGAAGACTCCATCGAGCACCGCGTGCAGGGCATCCGGCGCGACCGAGACCAGCCCGAGCGGCAGCGTGATGCATAGCACTGCGATGATCACTCTCGTCCGCAGACTGGCTCCCAGCATCAGCCACAGAACAAGAGCCACGGCCAGCATCAGGAACACGCGACCGAGTTCCCCCGCCTGCCGATCCTGCCAGTGCAACCGCAGCCCGACACCATCAACCGCGTCCCGCGTCCCGGCGTAACTCAGTTCGATCGACCGCGTGTCATCGGGCACTTCGAGGTTGAGAGACAACGACAACAACCCGCCTTTGTTCCTCTTCACCGCGAAGTACCCCGTGGAATCACCGTTCAGGTCGGCTGCCACGGCACCGTATCGCTCTTCTTCAGAAGTCCCCTGCTGCCCGCTCGAACGCCCGCGACGTCGAACCGTCAGGTCGTCCCATTGTTCTCCGCCCTCAACTGCGGCTACTCGTGGCTGTCGACGGATCTCAGCAAGCTCCCGCATCTCGGCATCGGAACGTTCCTTGTCAGTGGCTCCCTCTCTGAGCCGCTCTACGGTCGGCGGCTGCACTGGTGCGTTTTCAACAAGCCGCTCGACGCCAGCCACCAGCGGCTGGGCTGACGCGGGAGTTGCGGCTGGCTCGCTTGCTGGAACAGTCTGAGTTGCAGCTGCGATGTCAGCGGATTCACTCCCGCTATCCGATTTAGCCAGATCGCTCGTCTGCAATGCCAGACCGGCCATTTCTGACGTATCGAAGTACACGTCCGGCGTTGCTGCGATCGAATCTGAATCGTAGTCCGCGTCGCTGAGCTT